>DHMB01000100.1 GCA_002405565.1 Clostridiales bacterium UBA4653 | reverse complement strand
GAGAGTAGTGTAATTTTATAGGGTACTAAAACAACGCGGCAGTCGTAACCGTGTCAAACCGGGTTTGAGAGTAGTGTAATTTTATAGGGTACTAAAACTTGTTTTCGCCGATGAACTTCCATACATCGGTTTGAGAGTAGTGTAATTTTATAGGGTACTAAAACACCATCGGGACAGAGTCTTGTCGGTTATCCGTTTGAGAGTAGTGTAAATGAATATGTAGCAAAAATGCTTCGGAAAATCCGGGGCGTTTTTGTTTTTCGATGGGAAAAGCCGATGTTTATATTTGCGGTTTCTGCCATTCGCGTTGTTTTGAAAATTTACATATTTTACTTTGAAATGGGGCTATACAAACGGAAAAAACTGTGATATAATATTGAAAATAATATACTTATGATGTAAAATTATCTTCGCGGGGAGGTGTAATGAATGAAATATGTAAAGGGCTTTGTTGCTCTGGCGATTGTCATTGCGACGGTCTTTGGTCTCGGCGCGTGTGCCATGAGCGAAAAAACGCTCGTTGAAAAGACGATAGCGGCTGTGTCAAATGCAGATGTTGATGGGCTTTCGGGGCTTGTCACCGCGGAATCCGAAGATAACGTAAACATAATGCGCGGCTATTTTTCCGCTCTTGATGACGAAAAGCTCGCCGCTTATAAATTACTTATGAAAAACGTCGGAGTTGTTTCGTATTCCGACGAAAACAAGTCGGTATCCGGATCGACCGGTGCAACGGTTACTTTCAGGCTGAAACACATAGATTTTGATGAGCTTATGCGCGATGTTGAAACTGAAATATCGGTTGACGGAACGCCTTCTGCGGAGGTGGTTTCGAAAATCTGCGCCTCGGAAAAGATAAACGGATATATTATTTATGACGACGTGACGGCGTCTGTCGTGCGCATGGGACGTCGGAGCTTTGTTGAATTCGGTCAGAAATCCGAATTTTCCGAAGCGATGGGTGTATCGGCATTTCTGAGATGGTTTTCATCTCATTGATAATAGAAAAGAGAACTTTTATGAACGAAAGAAGATTTGTTTCAAGGGGAAAAACAGAGGCGCCTGCGGCGGGCGTGACGGTCGGGCGCAATCCTGTATCGGAGCTACTCAAAAGCGGCAGGGACATTGAGAAAATTTACGTCCTGCGCGGCGAACGCGAAGGCTCTATAACGAAGATTGTTGCCATAGCGAGAGATCGCGGAATAGTCGTTGACGAGACGGACAAAAAACGTCTTGACGAGCTTTCCGGCGGCGCAAATCATCAGGGCGTTGCCGCAATTGCGTCACCTGTTGAATATGTAAGCATTGAAAGCATTGTCGAAAGAGCAAGAGAACGCGGAGAAAAACCGCTCATCGTCGTTTGTGACGGAATCGAAGACCCGCACAACCTCGGCGCGATTATCAGATGTGCGGATGGCGCGGGAGCGCACGGCGTCATTATAGGCAAGAGAAGATGTGCGCAGATGACGTCGACCGTTTCAAAATCCTCGGCGGGGGCGATAGAATATGTGCCGATTGCAAAGGTTGCGAACATAGCCTCGGCAATAGACGAGTTGAAAGAAATGGGAATATGGACGTTTGCCGCAGAAGCTGACGGGGACGATTACCGCGCGGCGGATATGAACTGCCCGTGCGCGATAGTGCTCGGAAGTGAGGGCGAGGGCGTTTCAAGACTCGTCCGTGAAAAATGCGATTACACGGTTTCAATTCCGATGCGCGGAGGGGTAAACTCTCTGAACGTGTCGACGGCTGCCGCTGTTCTGCTTTATGAGGCGGCAAGCAAACAGGGGAAATAATTTATCGGAGGGAAATCATGGCGGAAGAAAACAAAAAGAGCATAGACGAGCTTAAAACGTCTGCCGACAGTCTTCTTGCAAGGCTGAACAGTCAGCTCGGCGCAGAGCCTGCAAAGACAGACGGCGCTGAGGAAAGACCGGCGTCATCTCCCGCGACAGGCGGACTGACCGACGAAAAATACAGCGAGCTTTATGAGAAATATCTCGGCGGTAAACCGTCGGAGAGCGTCAGCGGCGGAGGCGATTACGAATCCCTTCACGGAAGGATTGTCGACCTTCAGAAGGAATCTGGCGGGGAAACGCCGAAGATGCCCGACGTTGACGAAAGCATAAAAGAGGCGGAAACCTTCGGAGCGGGACTTCCGGATGACGTCCCCGCGGAGGAAAAAACGTCCGCTGAGGATGACGAATACTGGGATATGATGAAAACAGCCTGCGTCACCCCCGTAAAAAAGGAGGAAACTCCCGCGTCGGCTGAAATTCCGAGCACGGATACCGTTGAGGTGTCGGAGCTTCAGAAGAACATAGAGGACGCGGAAAACTACGTTGAACATTACACGGAAGAGCCGGCTCCTGAGCCGGAGCCCGTGAAAAACGTGGATAATTACTCAACGAACCCCGGAATAAAGCACCACAAGGAGAAGAGGGGACTTTTTGCCGGACTTCGTCGCGAGAAGCCCGAAAATACCGGCGAATACAAAACGACCGGCGAGAAAACAGTCACATTTGACCGTGTGACAAAGCCTGAAAAGCCCTCTGACGGCGACAAGGCTGTTACGGCGGAAGTCAAAAAGCCGACGCCGGAGCCTTCCGATAAGAAGGATCTTTCCGATACGGCAATGATGATGATGGCGTTCGGATACGAGCCGGAAAAGAAGGAAAAGGAAGAGCCGGAGGAGACGCCTCACAGCTTTGACGACTACTCGTTCTCCGATACGGACGACCTTTCAAAGACAACGGATATAGGCGATACGTCCATGTACGAAACCGAGGCGACGACTCTTAAGGGCGCTGTCACGGAGATGATGGACAAACCTTCAATCGAATATACGGAAGAGGACGGCAGCAAGAAGGTTTTTGCGCAGTTCAGAGAAAAATATAACTCGCTTCGCCTGCGCATGATCATCTGTGCGGTGCTTGCGCTCGGCCTTCTTATCTGGGAGTTTATTCTTCCGATCGCGGGCGTTGAGCTCGACGCGTTCATTCTTATTTCCGTTGACCTGCTTATGACTGTTGCCTGCGCGGTTCTCGTCTGCGACAGACTGATTTATGCCGGAAAGCGCATTATCCGCTTCGGCTTTGACGCCGACAGCTTCACGCTTGTGATGTTTGTTCTTTCTCTTATTACGTCAATCGGTGCGGTTTTCACTGCCGCCGATGACGCGTTTGCGGCTATCAGACTTTATAATTTCACTTTTGCAATATGCGCATTGTTCAACCTGCTTTCCGCGTTCCTGCTTCTCAACAGAAACGCATATGC
>DHMB01000106.1 GCA_002405565.1 Clostridiales bacterium UBA4653 | reverse complement strand
CTTTTCAAAGAAAAGTACGGTCGGTTTCGAGGACGGAATAAATTTTGATGGTTCTGTATTTGCCCTTGACGAAGAGCAGATCGCGCATAGTTGCTTCAAGGGACAGTCCGCACTTTTTTGCGACGGCTTCGCTGCGAGCGTTGCCATCCATAATGCGGGCGCAAATGCGATGGAGCCGGAGCTCGCGGAAACCGAAATCGATCACTTTTTTCAGTGCTTCCGGAGCAATGCCGAGCCCCCAATAGCTGCTGCTGAGGACATAACCGACCTCGGCGGAATTGTTTGTAAGATCAAAGGAGGTAAAGCCGCAGGTGCCGATCATTTTTCCGGTTGACTTTATTGTGACAGCCCAGTCATAAAAATTTTTTGTCATGTATTGAGTCTGCAAAAAGTGCAGATAATTTTTTGTGAAACGCTGTGTTGTGTGCGGGAGCCATAAAAGATATTCAGAAACCTCGGGACGGGAGGCATATTCAAACATATCCTCCGAATCCGACGGCTTCATCCGGCGCAGGATCAGCCGATCTGTTTCAAGTGTTGGAATTTTTGCAAAAATACCGAGTTTGTCTTTATCCATAAAACATCTCCGTGCGGAAGTCATCTAAACCCTATTATATACATTCCTGCGTGAAAATTCAATAAATATAAAAAACTTATTTACGCAAGTGATAAGAATCGTTCAACACTTTGTCACATTTATGAGTTAAAATTAAATCACAAAAGAAAGAAGAGAAGAGTTCATACGAAGGGGGAGAGAAAATATCATGCTTTACGATGACGATAAAAGACCGGGAGAGGACGAAACCGGCAGGGATGATAACAAAGAAAATAATGATTACGGCGATAATCGGGAGGATATGAATCCCGACCGCAATAAAGCACCGAGCTATTCATATTATGGCAATGGAAGCCAGCCGGGGGAAGGCAAAAAAACAAAGGACGCGTATATGTCCAAAAAGACAGTCGGATGGATCGTGGCGCTTTGTCTTGTTGTTTCGATAGTTTGCGGAATATGCGCAAACGCAGTGACAGGAATGATTCGTAACAACAAAGCAGAAACCACGACCGCCGCTCCTGCCGAAAGCACAACAACGGCAGAACCCACGCAGACAACGTCTCCGGACGGGCAGACGCAGACAAAAGGACAGGATGTCATCGTTCCCGTTACGGGCGTAAATCATAAGGACATTCCGCTTGCAGTGAAAACGACGAGCGATGAGGTTCTTTCAAGTTACGCAGAGGTTGCGGAAAAATGTATAAACTCCGTTGTTCAGATTGAAGTTACGGAGACCGTCAAAACGGCGTACGGCGAGCAGACTTCGCTCGGGAAGGGATCAGGCGTCATTTACACGACGGACGGATATATAATTACAAACTATCATGTTGCCGGCAGCGGCGCGGAAACGATAACCGTCATTCTTTATGACGGATCGAAATATGAAGGCGCATATGTCTGCGGCGACGAAAGCGCGGATATATCGGTCATCAAAATAGACAAGGATGACTGCTCCGCCGCAAAGATCGGCGATTCATCTGCTCTCAAACTCGGCGAACAGGTGCTTGCGATAGGTAACCCGCTGGGCTACGGAATAACCCTTTCGGACGGCATAATCAGTGCTCTTTCGAGAACGGTTACCGTTGAAAATACAACAATGACTCTCATGCAGACAACGGCAGCTATAAACTCCGGTAACTCCGGCGGCGGGCTTTTCAATATGAAAGGCGAGCTCATCGGTATAACGAACGCAAAGGTCGGCGGAACGAGCGTCGAAGCCATGGGATATGCAATCCCCGCAGAGAAAGTCATCAAATGCGTAAACGATTTTTCAAAATACGGTTATCTGACGGGCGTTGCGCGCCTCGGCGTCACGGTTTACAGCTATGTTGACATCGGCAGATACCGCTATACGGGCGTCATCCGTGTTGACAGCGTCAAGGAAGGCGGTACAGCCGCTCTTGCAGGCATTGAAACGGGCGACATTATTGCATCGATAAACGGAACGGAGTGCAGTGATTTCTCAACTCTCACCGAACTCCTTACAAAATATAAAGTGGGCGATACGGTTACACTCAAAATCCTTCGCCCCACGGAAGCGTCAAAATCAAGCGGATCATACAATGCGTATCTGCGTTCATGCGAGGAAGTAACGCTGAGCGTTACCTTCGTCGAGTTTGACCCTTCATAAAATAAGCTAACTTCTTCATTTGTTCTCCTTAAAATAAAGAGACGGCGGCTGACCTTGTCAGCCGCCGTTTCTTTATGTATTATTGATTTTCTTCGGATGAATGTTCTTCCGCTATGGGAGTCTCTGCGGAGGGCTCGTCCTCCGGCAGCTTTTTGAGCTTTGCGCCGACGATGACGCCGTAAATAAGCAATCCGAGGACAATGAGATGAATAAATGCTTCAAGAGCACGTTCTTTTGTAAAGACGGAGGCGAGAAATACGCAGTCGATTGAAAAATATACAAGCGCCGCGATCATGCAACCGTAATGCTTTTTGGAGAATATCCAGAAGAAAAGATACGGAATACAGAATACAAACGAAAGCACGGAAGGCACCGTCAGAGAGGAGATAAGCCCATTTTCGAGAAGCGCACGACCGATTTCAAGCACAAAAAACGGTATCTCTGCGGAAAAGAGATAGTATAAATTCGAGTCTGTGAACGACAAAACAAGGTTGACAATTGTCAAAGCGAAGATGAGAAAAATATCATATCTTGCGCTTCTGTAACGGCTCATGAGAACTATGCGGGTGGAAATGGTGGATTGTTTTTTGTCCATAATATTACCGTCCTTTTTTATTCAAATCTGTGAACTCTTTTTCCGTTTATAACTCCGACCGCAAGCGCGGAAATGATGAATATATGAAGCATTACTCCGAGGAACGATATCCCGATGACTTTAACGGAAAACACAAAATCGGCGATGTAAAGCGCGAGGGCGGCAATCATCCAGCCGTAATGATGTTTTGAAAGAAACCAGAACGCCGCGAGCGCAAAGCATAAAACAACAGCCATTGCAATCGGAAGGGCGGGGGAGGAGAAAACTCCGTCGACGGCGAGCGTAAAGCCGTAAGCCATTATATAGCACGGAAATTCCATGGCGAATGTGAAATAATAGTCCTGATCCATCAGAAGAAAAATTATATTGAAGAGTGACGCTATCGGGATTGCGAGGAGAAACCACCGCGCGCTGCTGTAAAACGACTGCATGCCTCCGCGGGCTTTGGGCTGATTTATCATTTGAATGACCTGTCCTTTTTGAATTGTATGTATATTTTAACACAGGTGGGATTATCGTGTCAATAAAAAACCTTCCTTTGGCGGTTGCCAAAGGAAGGTTTTCTTTAATATTTATCAGATCTGATGAGCCTTTATCCAATTGCCGACGCTTTCGCAGATCTTCTTCATTCCGCCTTCTTCATAGGGAACGAAGAGCCCTGCCTCGGAAACGACCTCTTCAAAGGTCTTTGTGCCGGCTTTGTCCGTGAAGGCGAGGTAACGCTTCCATGCGTCCTCTTTGTTTTCCATATATGCAAGCCAGAACTGGAACGCGACCGTCTGCGCTATGCAATAGTCGATATAATAAAGCGGATACATATAGATATGAAGCTGTCTCTGCCAGCCTGCGCCTCTGCCGAAGAAGGGGAGACCCTCTGTGTGCAGATAGGGACGATATTTCTTTTCAAGGCTTGCCCAGACTTCGTTTCTCTCGTCGGGGGTGAGGTCGGGATTTTCATACATTCTGTGCTGGAATTCGTCAACCATGCAACCGTAAGGAATGAAGCAGAATGCGTCCTCGGCATGAGAAAGCTCATATTTTGCGGTGTTCTTGCCGAAGAAGAGGTTGTGATAGTCGCTTGTCAGAAATTCCATGCTCATCGAATGACATTCGCAGGTTTCCATCGTCGGGTTTGCAAGGTCGCCCGTGATTCCCAGCTTTGCGGCGCGGTATGCCTGGAAAGCGTGACCCGCCTCGTGCGTCAGGACGTCGACGTCGCCGGAAGTGCCGTTGAAGTTTGAGAAGATGAAGGGCGACTTATAATCCGGAATGAAGGTGCAGTAGCCGCCCGGAGCCTTGCCGTCCTTTGAGAGAACGTCGAGGAGCTCATTGTCATACATGAAGTCGATGAATTCAGCCGTTTCGGGGGAGAGCTCATGATACATTTTCTTGCCTGCGGCGAGAATATCGTCCGCTGTGCCCTCGGGCTTTGCGGTGCCGTCGATAAACGTAAAACCGTTATCATAGAGCATGAGAGTGTCAACTCCTATGCGCTTTCTCTGAAGCTCCTTTACCTCTGCGACAACGGGAACAGCGTCCTTTGCGATTGCCTCTCTGAATTTTGCAACCTGCTCGGGGCCGTAACAGTTTCTGCCGAGACGGTCATAACCGAGCTTGACAAAGTTTTCATAACCGAGCTCATGCGCAATCTTTGTACGAACCTTGACGAGCTTGTCGAAGAGGTCGTCAAACTCGGCTCTGTGCTCATCAAAGAACTTGCCGTCTGCCTCAAAAGCGGCGCGACGGACGTCTCTGTCGCTGCTTTCCTTGTAGGGAGCGAGCATGGGGAGCGGGAGCTTTTTGCCGTCAAAGTCGACAAGGGCGGAGCCGTAGAGCTTCTGATAAGCGGAAACGAGCTTGTTTTCCTCCTGCATGAGCGGGATTATCTTCGGGTCGAAGCAACGCGCGGCAATCTCATAATTTTTGAAGAGGAGCTTTCCGTAATGCGCTTCAAGCTCGGGACGGAACGACGAAGCCAGAAGGGCGTCCGTGAATTCCTGTATTTTTTCGCTTATGAAGGGCGAATTTTCATCGATATATTCGTTTTCCTTGTCATAGAATTCGTCCTTTGTGTTGACGGAATTGCGTATCGAAACGAGGGTCGCCTCTGTGAAAAAGTGATTTTTGAGAGTCTCCTCCTCGGAGATTATCGCAATCTGCTCATCAGCCGATTTTGCCGCCTTGAAGCGGGCTATAAGCTCATCATACTGCGCGCGTATCCCCTCCGTATCGGGACGGGTATACGGCATCTGGGAAAATTTCATATAGAATTTACCTCCGTAAAAAAATATTACAAGTACATTTTACCCCTTTTTGCGTTTGTTTTCAAGCATTTTTTCGCTATATATTGAATTTACGGCGGTTTTATGATAAAATTCAAAGGCAAAACAAAATCAAAGTCAGGAGAAAAGCATGAAATATAAAGCGCTCGTACTTGACCATGACGATACGTCCGTCAAAAGTACACCCGAAATACATTATCCCGCATTTCTGAAAACGCTTGAGCTTTTGCGCCCGGGCGAAAAGCTCTCCCTTGAGGACTTTATCGGATATAATTTCGGTATCGGATTTCTTGCGATGTGTAATGACGTTTATCATTTCACGGAGGAGGAAATGAAAATCGAGGTTGACATCTGGCGCGAATATACAAGCACTCATATTCCGGATTTTTATGACGGGATTGAGGAGATAATCCGTCGACAGAAGGCGGAGGGCGGAATATTCTGCGTTGTTTCTCATTCGTTTTCGGATACGATTCTGCGCGACTATGCTCATCATGGCCTGCCTGCGCCGGATATGGTTTTCGGCTGGGAGCTTGAAGAAAAATACAGAAAGCCGTCAATCTATCCGCTTGAAAGGATAATGGAGAAGTATAATCTCTCCCCGAAGGATATTGCCGTTATAGACGACCTCAAACCCGGCTATGATATGACGATTGCCGCCGGCGCCGACTTTTATTATGCCGGCTGGTCAGAGAGCAAAACGCCCGAAACGGAGGGCTTTATGCTCGCGCACGGCGTGACGATGCTTTCGTCCCCCGCGGACTTTCTTGATATCAATAAATAACGGAAAAGCATATAATACATAAAAACGAAAGAGGAATCGGTTTTGACAGAGTTTCTCAGGGCTTGGGCGGAGATTGACATCGACGCCCTGATACATAATCTGCGCGAGATAAAAAAGCGCGCGGGAAAAAGAAAAATAATGGCTGTTGTAAAAGCCAACGCATACGGTCACGGAGCGATGCAGCTTGCGCCGGTGATAAGCGGATATGCGGACGCGTTCGCAGTTGCGACTTTTGAAGAGGCGATGGAGCTGCGCAAGGCGGGGATAGAGAAGGAAATCCTCATTCTGAGCCCAGTGCCGCAGGCGCAGTATCCGATGATAATAAAAAACGATATTGCGACGGTTGTCTTTTCGCGTGACGGCGCAAAAGCGCTTTCCGCGGTTGCCGGAGAGGCGGGCAAAAGGGCGAGAGCCTATGTCGCCGTTGATACGGGTATGGGCAGGATCGGGCTTTCCTCGGACGATTGCGGAATATGCGAGGCGGAAGCGATTTATGCGGAGAAAAACATTGATTTCATCGGCATTATTACGCATTATGCCTGTGCCGACAGCAGGGATAAAACCTCTTTGCGGGAGCAGGCGAAAAGGTTTGACGCCTTCTGCGAAAAGCTCCGCGCGGACGGATATGAAATCGGTCTGCGCTCCTGCGATAATTCCGCCGCATTTACAGACTGCGCCGACAGCTACGAAGCGGTTCGGGTCGGCATAGTTATGTACGGAATGTACCCATCGAACGAGGTTAAAAAGGAAAATCTTCCGCTTTTGCCGGTTATGTCTCTGAAAACGAAGGTGACGCAGGTGAAAACCGTGCCGGCGGGAACAAAAATAAGCTACGGGCACACGTTCAAAGCGGAAAAGCCGATGAAAATCGCAACTCTTGCAATCGGCTATGCGGACGGAATTCCGCTTTCGCTCTCCGGAAAGGGCAGCGTTATCATTTCCGGCAGGAAAGTGCCGATAGTCGGCAGGGTCTGTATGGATCAGATGATGGTTGACGTGACGGACGCCAGAAACGTCGATGTCGGCGATACAGCCGTTATTTTCGGCTCGGACGGCGGCACGACGATAACCGCAGACGAGGTTGCGGCGGTTGCCGGCACGATAAATTATGACATTGTTTGCAGGCTTGACTGCCGCGTGCCGAGGGTGTTTATCTCCGGCGGAGAGACAATCGGAACGTTTTCATATATCGGAAATTATTTTGGATAAAACAAATGCCCCCGACGGATATCCGTCGGGGGATTCTTTTGCAAATCATTTTTGGGTTGACAAAAGTGCCTGCCCGTGATACAATGGTCGTGCCAAACAAATCGAACAAGAGTGAACAGAATGGGGTTGTTAGGGGAATATTCTGCCTCGCAGCGTGCAATAATTACAAATAGACGGGTTTGATAAAAATGCAGACTTCGTTATTCTGTTTGTGATTATGGATACAAAGGGCGAATAGCCCCTGCCTGTCACTTTCGGTTTGTTTGGCGACAATCGGAGTTTGCGTTTTTTGTGCGTCGGCTTCGGTTGGCGCACTTTTTTGATTGTGTGCCTTCAAATGAGGTGTTTGACAATTGACCATGTCGATAATACTTATTCAAAATCCCCCGGAGGAGAACCGTCGGGGGACGCGTATTTATAACACAAAGCCCGCAGAAATCAATCTGCGGGCTTTTGGTTTATTCGTTTTTTCAGCCGCCGTAAATATGGTTGAAGCGGTCGTCGTCATTGCGACGGCGGGCTTCCTCCTGTTTGCGACGTTCCTCATCCGCGCGGCGGTTTTCTTCGTCTGCCTTTGCGCGGAGAGCGTTTTCTTCTTCGCTCTTTTTGCGACGTTCCTCGCCGATCTTTTCGACCTCTTCCATAGAAGCGCCGTCCATAGCCGCGGTGAACTGTTTGTCGTCCATAACCTCATATTTGAGCAGGAATTCGACGATAAAGTCGAGCTTGTCGCGGTTTTCGGAGAGAATACGTTTTGCGTCCGCATATGCGCCATTGACGATTTTCTTTATCTGTTCGTCGATAAGCGCGGCGGTCTCTTCCGAATAATCCTTTGACGAATTGAAGTCCCTGCCGAGGAAAACTTCATCGCTTGAGTGCTCGCCGCCGAAGCGGATTGTACCGAGCTCGCTCATACCGTAAACAGTAACCATTTTTCTTGCGACCTGCGTTGCGCGCATAATGTCGTTCGAGGCTCCGCCGGAAACGTCGCCGAAGACGATTTCTTCAGCCGCTCTGCCGCCGAGGAGCATGGTGATTTCTTCAATAAGCTGCTGTTTATATTCGCTGTATTTATCTTCAACCGGCGGGTTGAGCGTGTAGCCGAGGGCTCTGCCGCTGGGGATGATTGAAATCTCGCGGACGGGATCCTGCGTCGGGAGCAGGTGAGCGAGGATTGCGTGACCTGCTTCGTGATAAGCGGTGTTTCTCTTTTCGCTCTCTTTGATTTTTCTTGATTTTTTCTGCGTACCGACGGTTACTTTTATAAGCGCCTCTTCGATATCCGGCTCGCCTATGAGCGATTTGTTCTTTCTCGCCGCAAGGAGCGCCGCTTCATTTAAGAGGTTTGCAAGGTCTGCGCCCGTAAAGCCGACTGTCGTCTGCGCAATGCGCGAGAAGTCAACAGACTGTTCGAAGGGTTTGTTTCTTGCGTGAACGCGGAGAATTTCCTCTCTGCCCTTGATGTCCGGATAGCCGACGGTTACCTGACGGTCGAAACGACCGGGGCGGAGAAGGGCGGGGTCAAGAATATCGGGGCGGTTTGTTGCCGCCATAACGATGACTCCGTCGTGCGAGCCGAAACCGTCCATCTCAACGAGGAGCTGGTTCAATGTCTGCTCTCTTTCGTCGTGACCGCCGCCGAGACCTGCGCCTCTGTGACGACCGACAGCGTCGATTTCATCTATGAATATAATGCTTGCGGGAGCGCGCTTTGCCGTTTCGAAAAGGTCGCGGACTCTTGACGCGCCGACGCCGACATACATTTCAACAAAGTCCGAAGCGGAGATTGAGAGGAAGGGAACGCCTGCCTCGCCCGCAACTGCTTTTGCAAGCAGCGTTTTACCCGTTCCGGGAGGGCCTACAAGAAGCACGCCATGCGGTATTTTTGCACCGAGCTTTCTGTATTTGGAGGGGTCGCGGAGATAATCGACTACCTCGCGCAGATCCTGTTTTTCTTCATCGCAACCGGCAACATCGGAGAAGAGGACTTTATCCTTTCTGTCATTACCGAAGG
Source organism: Clostridiales bacterium UBA4653 (assembly GCA_002405565.1). GTDB lineage: Bacteria > Bacillota > Clostridia > Oscillospirales > CAG-272 > CAG-841. The sequence continues at coordinate 1,192 of DHMB01000106.1, read as the reverse complement.
TTATATGTGCGCGGGAGAAGGAATTCATCTTTCCGTTCATACCGTTTACCTTCGACGACATATAAATCCAGAAGCCGACGAAAATTATAAGCATGACGGCATAAGGAAGAATGGAAAGCCATATCGACGGCTGATTGTCCTCAATATCCCATTTCACAAGCGTTCTCTTGCCTTCGGGAAGTGCAAGCTGTTCTTCAAGATAAGAATCGATATCCTTGCGGAACATATCAACGCTGCGGATGATTATTTCATATTTCTCTCCGTCCGTCGTTTTGACGGTGAGAACGTTGTTTCTGTTGACTTCAAATTCGGAAACTTTTCCGTTGTTGAAAAGGTCGATAATGTCTCCGTATGTCGGGGCGTTGTTTGCATTTGAAGAAAGCATCCACGACACCGCGAGGATTATCGCAAGTACAACGGCAGCATAAAGCAGAACCGTTTTCAGGGTTGATTTCATTATGTCAGTTTACCTCCGTTTGCCGCATTTTTTCAAAGCGGTGACACGCTTTAATTTATGCGATTGATAAAATATTATGCCCGATAATCATAAGCTATATAAATAATAACAGAGAAACGCGCGGCGTGTGTTGACGTTTTGTAAATAAATTGTGTATTTGAGGCGGGAAAAACGCCCTGCCGGCTTGAAAATTTGCGTTTTTCGGTTGACAATCGGGCAAAAACGCTGTATAATGAGCATAGAAAGAAGCCATCCGGCAACGGTTGACTTCCACTTGAAAACGATTAAAAGATAACCGCCCTAAGTGCAAGAGGGGCGNNNTTTTTTTGTCGCCGTAGATTTTGACCACAAGCGATATGAGCGCAACGACAAACGTTGAGAAGAGAATAAGCTCTTCGCAGGTTATGTACATAGCATCACCTCCCTCCGTTTATCGAGGGAGAAAAAGTCCTCCCTCAGAAAGAGGGAAGTCAACCGCCGCCGTGCTTGACAGCTTCCGGAAAAAGATTATAGCATAAAATGACGGAAATGTCAATAAAAAACGCACCGCAAACGCGGTGCGTTTTGTCATTTTAGCAGCTTTGCGAGGAACTGTCCGGTATAGGACTTTTTGCATTTTGCAACCTCTTCGGGCGTTCCTTCGGCAACAATCGTTCCGCCGCCTGAGCCGCCCTCGGGCCCGAGGTCGATTATATGATCCGCCGTCTTTATAACGTCGAGATTGTGCTCGATGAC
>DHMB01000079.1:475-3077 GCA_002405565.1 Clostridiales bacterium UBA4653 | reverse complement strand
CGCTGCTTCTGCCCGCCGGAAATGTTTGTTCCGTGCTGAGAGAGCATATGTTCGTAGCCTTCCGGAAAAGCAGATATAAAGTCGTCCGCCTGAGCGATTTTTGCGGCAAAGACTATCTGCTCGTGCGAAATGTCCCTGCCGAAGCGGATATTTTCCTCAATCGTGTCCGCATAGAGAAAATCGCTCTGCATGGCTGTTCCGAATTTGCCGTAAAGCTCACTCTGCGGTATCGTGCGTACGTCGCGTCCGCCGATATAAACCGCGCCGCCGGAAACGTCATAAAAGCGAAGAATCAGCTTGATGAGAGTCGATTTTCCGCTTCCCGTCGCGCCGATTATTCCGAGCGAGCCGCCTTTTTCTATGTCGACGGAAATATTGCTCACGTCATCTTTTACGCCCGCATACGAAAAGCAGACATTTTTAAGCGAGACAAACGGCGCTTTTTCTGCGCGCGGATATTCGTCCTCGCTTTTGACGGTGAGGTCGTTTTCCGTATCTATGACCTCGGCAATTCTCCTCGCCGACGCCGAGCTTTTTGTATACATAACGAAAATTCTCGTCACACTCATCATCGCCATTGAGATGAGCGTGAAATATTGCATAAAAGCAATGACGGTTTCCGGGTCGGATTTTCCGCCCTGAACGCGCGCCGCGCTGAAAGCGATTACCGCGACTATGCCGAGATTCATCAGCACCGTCATTATGGGGTTGACCGCGCCCATGGTTATGCCCGCGCGCTGTTCATCGGATACGAGCTTGCGGTTTACCTTGTCAAAGCGGTTGTGTTCGTGTTCGGATTTTGAAAGCGCCTTTATAACGCGGATACCCTGCGAATCCTCGCGGACGACGCGAGCCATTTTGTCAACGGAGGACTGAACCTTTGTATAAAGCGGAATACCTTTTTTCGATATGAAATATACTGTTACGAAGATAAACGGCAGGACGGCTATCATCGCAAGGGCGAGGTAACTGTCCATTATAAGGGTTATGGCTATACCGCCGAAGAGAAGTATCGGTGCGCGAACGCCCATCCGCTGAATCATGTTTACAAAGTTATGAAGGTTGTATGTATCTGTCGTTATTCTTGATTCGAGCGACGGAATTGTGAAGGCGTCTGTCTGCGCGGGCGAGAGGCGCATTGTTTTTGAAAAAAGGTCGTGACGCAGCGCCTCGGCAAAGCTACTTGCCGTTTTTGCCGCCATTCTGTTTGCACATATGTTGCATAAGCACGCAACCGCCGCAAAGGCAACCATCATAAGTCCCCAGAGGACTATGCTTTTTATGTTTTCCGTTGCGACAACGTCGCGCAGAATCCGGCTGAGTATATAGGGAAGTGCAAGCTCTGCGAGCGTGCCGAAGGTCTTTATTGAAAGTCCGATACCCATTCTTCCGTAGAAAGGTTTGAGATATCTTGACATAAATTTCATTTTGAGATTCCTTTCGTAAAAACCCCGCATGAAAGCGGGGTTTTGCGATTATTTCTTTGATTTTTCAAGCATTTCCGACACTTCGCGCGAAAGTGAGAGAATGTATCCGTCAAGCGTGCCGAAATCGTCCGGAGAACGGAGCATTAAAGTGCCTCCGAGTCCGGCTGTACAGGGAAATGCAAGTGAAACGGAAACGTTACCCGCGCCGTCATCCGAGACGTTCGGATAACCTTCTCCGTACATCGAGGCGAAAATCATTGCTTCGAATACGCACTCCGGCGCAAGCTGACAAATGCTGTTTTCGCCAACTCTGAGCTTGCTTTTTGCACGGGCGGTCACTGTGATTGCGTCCTGGTGCTCGTCATAGGTGACAAAGAGAAAAACTCTTCCGTCATCCGACGCACGCGCGGCGGCGTATACTGCTCTGCTTATGAGAAACACGGTACTGCACGGGGATATCGTGCAATAACGGTTTGCGGCGACGCTTCTGTCCGTTTCGACATGAATCGTATATCCGAGCGAACGGAACGCGCCGCCGAGATGAGCGGAAAACGGGCGGATGATGTTTTCAATGTCAAATGTCTGAACTCTGTCATCAAGTCCGTTGCCTATCTTCGCGATAAATCTGTCGATGTCGCCGTAAAGTCTGTTTGTGCGGTGCTCTTTCGGCAAAAACTTTGTAAAGCCGAAAAGCTCCGCCGCGGAAGATTCAAGAATTTGCTGTTGAGCTTCCCGCGTGTCTCCGAACTGGATGGTCGGGAAGAAGAGAAACGAGAGAAAATTATCGTTTTCGGCGGCTTTTCTCCAAACAAACGAGCGGTGATAAGGCTCGATTTCGCCAAAGCTTGCAAAATCGGCTTTCCCGCAAAGCACATCATCCGGATCGACAATGTGAGGAGCAATCTTGGCTCCGCACCTTACAAGCGGAAGATACCTTCGTGCGCTTTCGTTTTTATAAATTACTTTCCCGCTTTCGTCTGCGACGATAGCGGGAAAGGGTAATGATGAAAACAATTCACATGATATCTGCAAAGGAATTCACCACCCGAAAACGGTCAAATGCTGTGGACTTTGCCGTTGAAGTCTGCGTTTTCGGAGTCAAGAGCGTGCAACTTTGCCTTTCTTGCCTCGAAAAACTTGACGGCAACCTGTTCAAACAGGGCGTATGTCAGAAC
>DHMB01000079.1:258-423 GCA_002405565.1 Clostridiales bacterium UBA4653 | reverse complement strand
AACATCCTCATCCTGAATTGCCCAAGGCTTGACTTCTTCGCGGAGCTTTTCAAGCTCGGGCTTGAGCATGTCGGCGGGGCGGCAGGTTATCGGTTTTTCGTCTCCGATAATCTTCTTTCTGAACTCGGGAGAGATTTCAACGGGAGTTTTGCCGTATTCGCCGCG
>DHMB01000079.1:0-207 GCA_002405565.1 Clostridiales bacterium UBA4653 | reverse complement strand
GTTTTGCCGTATTCGCCGCGGACGATTCCCTTGAACTCTTTTGTAACCATCTTGTAGCGTTCTCCGCCGATTACGTTGAACACTGCCTGTGTGCCGACGATCTGCGAGCTGGGCGTTACGAGCGGAGGATAGCCCGCGTCGCGACGGACATTCGGTACTTCCGCAAGAACATCGGAAAGAAGCTCGCTCTTTCCGGCCTGCTTGAGA
>DHMB01000029.1:20418-21207 GCA_002405565.1 Clostridiales bacterium UBA4653 | reverse complement strand
GCAAAGTCGCAGGAAAGGCATAATAATGATAAGAAGTATGACAGCTTACGGGCGCGCAAAGAAGGAAACCTCCGAGCGTAGCGTCCTTGTTGAGATAAAGTCGGTCAACAACCGATATCTCGACTGCACAATCAAGATTCCCCGTCTTTTCGGGTTTCTTGAAGAAAAAATCAAATCACGTCTCACGGAAAGAGGCATTTCAAGAGGCAAGGTCGACGTTTTCGTCACAATCGACATTCTCGAAAACCCGGGAATCGAGGTCGAGCTTGACCGCGCGTATGTAAAGAGTTATATCGACGCGCTCCGTCGCCTTTCCGAGGAATTCGGACTTACGGACGACCTCTCAACGATGAGAATCGCCCAGAACAGAGACATTTTCACCGTCAAAAAAGCGGATGAGGACGTTGACGCGGAATGGCAGAAGCTCCTTCCCGTGCTCGACGAGGCAATCGACGCGTTTCTTTCCGCAAGAGAGACGGAAGGCGCGAACATGAAAGCGGATATCGTCGAAAAGAGAAAGAAAGTCGAAGCGCTGGCAAAGAAAATCGCGCCGCTTTCGGAAGCGGACGTCAAGGGTCAGTATGAAAAAATCCGCACGCGCATAGCGCAGATAGCGGGCGACGGCGTCACCTTTGACGAGGGCAGACTGCTGACGGAATGTGCCCTTGCCGCCGACAAGCTGGCAATCGACGAGGAGCTTGTCCGTCTTGATTCGCATTTTGCCGCTTTTGACGAAATCGTCGAATCGGATGAGCCTGTCGGCAGAAAGCTGGATTTCCTGCTTCAGGA
>DHMB01000029.1:0-20365 GCA_002405565.1 Clostridiales bacterium UBA4653 | reverse complement strand
CTGGATTTCCTGCTTCAGGAGATAAACAGAGAGACAAACACAATCGGTTCAAAGGCAAACAACGCGGAAATTGCGAAGCTCGTTGTTGAAATCAAGGCAGAGCTTGAAAAAATCCGCGAACAGATACAGAATATTGAATGATTCCGAAAGGACGGCACAAATAATTTTATGATGAAATTTATAAACATCGGTTTCGGTAATATGGTTGCGGCGCACAGAGTTGTCGCTGTTGTCAGCCCCGAATCCGCACCGATAAAGCGACTTGTCGCAGAGCAGAAGGAAGCCGGCGGGCTTATCGACGTTTCCTGCGGCAGACGCACCCGCTCCGTTATAATAACGGACAGCGACCATGTCATTCTGTCCGCCCTTGCGGCGGAAACGATATCGGGCAGACTTGAAGGCCTGTTCGAGCCCGACGATGAAGACGAGGATGATGACGAATGAATGACGGCAAAAGAGGATTGCTCTTTGTTATATCCGGCCCCGCCGGAAGCGGAAAGAGCACGATAAACAAAAAGCTCGTCGATTCGGGCAATTTTGAATTCTCCGTCTCCGCGACGACAAGAAAACCGAGAGCGGGCGAGATTGACGGAGTCCATTATCATTTCATTTCCCTTGAGGAATTTGAAAAGAAGATTGCCGCGGGCGAAATGCTCGAGCATGCGGAATACGTCGGCAATTTTTACGGAACGCCGAAGGCGGCTGTTGAAAAGTGCCTTGAAGAAGGAAAGAACATCATCCTTGAAATTGAGGTTCAGGGCGCAACGCAGGTGAAGGAAAAAATGCCGGAGGCGGTCATGATTCTGATTCTCCCGCCGGACGCAAAAACCCTTGAAGAGCGCCTGCGCGGCAGGGGCACGGAAACGGACGAAATAATCCGCAGAAGAATGGAAGCGTCGCGCTATGAGCTCGAATATTTTTCCAAATACGATTACATCGTCATAAACGGTCACGGTGAATCGGACAAGGCGGCAGAGCTTATAATGTCAATCGAAAAGGCGGAAAAGGCGCGCACTTTCCGCAACAGAGAAGTAAAAGAAAAATTTTTTAATTGATTAGGAGATAAACGTTATGATGATTAAGCCTTCAATCGACCAGCTTACAAAAGGCAAAATGAATCGCTATATGCTCGTTATGGCAACGGCAAAATGCGCAAGAATGGTAACGGATGAATACGTTGCGCAGAGAGAAAAAGCGGAAAAAATGATTGAAAGAAAAGAAACGGACAAGACAATCGCCGCGCTCATCAAGGGCGACGTCCGCGATAAGAAAGCCGTTGAAAACGCTGTTCAGCGTCTTTACAGAGGCGATTTTGAGGTTGTTGACCCCGAAGCCGACAAAGAAATTCACGACGACCTTTAATCAAAAATGGAGAAATATGACCGCGCCGTCGGAGTCAGGCTTTTAGACCTTCCTCACCACCTCGACTCGGTTTATACCTATTACGTTCCCGATTCGGAGGAAAGAAGGGTCATGCGCGGGGATTTTGTGCTTGTGCCGTTCGGCGCGGGCAACAGAAAACAGAGCGCGATAGTCACCGCCTCCGAGCACAGGGAGGAAACGGAGGACGGGCTTTCCTTAAAGCCCATAATATCCGTTATCAATCCCGACCTTTCGCTCACGGAAGAGATGATGGGCACAGTCGATTTTCTCTGCGAGCGCACATTTTGTTCAATCGGAGACGCCGTCCGCAGGCTTATTCCCGCGGACGCATTTGAAAAAGCGGAGGACTGGTTTTCCGCGGCGGACGGAGTGGACGTTTCGTCTCTCAATCAGAAGAGCCGCGTCCTTTTCGATTATCTGCTGGAAAACGGCAAAACTCCTCTTTCGGAGCTGAAAAAGATTTTTTCGGACGATGTCTCTTCCCTTGCCCGCAAAATGGCAAGAAGCGGGGAGCTTATCTCCGAGCTGAAAATAAAAGGCGCGACAAAAGCGGAGGAGAAAATCGCCGTTCTGCGCGATGACGCGGACGAAAGTGCGCTTTCCATGCCGAGAACGACGGAAAATCACCGTCGTCTTTACGAAAGAATCCGTGAGGCGGGCAGAATTCCGCTTTCGGAGCTAGCGGAAGAGGGCTTTTCGCCGTCGACTGTAAGCGGGCTTGAAAAGCGCGGACTTATAAACGTCATAAAGCAGGAAAAGCTGCGCCTTCCTTATATGAATTTTCCCGTTCGAGCCGGCAAAACCGAGCTTTCCGAGGGGCAGGCGCGGGCGAAAAAGGAGCTTTTATCGCTTATCGACGGAAAGCCGCACGGCGCGCTTTTATACGGCGTGACAGGCTCCGGCAAGACGAGCGTCATTCTTTCGCTCTGTGATGACGTTATAAAATCGGGCAAAACGGCAATCGTTCTGGTGCCGGAGATTGCGCTGACGTGGCAATCGGTTGCGATGTTTTCCGCGCTCTTCGGGGACAGGCTCGCCGTCATACATTCCGCGCTTTCCGCGGGCGAGCGGTTTGACACTTACAGGAAAATCCGCCGCGGCGATTGCGACGTCGTCCTCGGCACACGCTCCGCAATTTTTGCTCCGCTTGAAAATCTCGGGCTGATCGTCATAGACGAGGAGCAGGAGCACACATACAAATCCGATCAGTCGCCGAAATATTCCGCAAAGGACGTCGCGCGTCACCGTTGCGAAAAAAACGGCGCGCTTATGCTCTTATGCTCGGCAACGCCGTCCGTCGAAACTTATTACAGGGCGGTGACCGGAGTATATTCGCTTATAAAGCTCGAAGGCAGATACGGAAAGGCGACCCTGCCGACCGTCACTCTCGCCGATATGCGCGAGGATTCATCGGAATTCAGAATAATCGGCAAGGTGCTTGCGGAAAAGCTGATAAAAAACTACGAGGAGGGACATCAGTCGCTTCTCTTTCTAAACAGAAGGGGTTACAGCAGCTTCCTCATCTGCCGCAAATGCGGGGGCGTTATGCTCTGCCCGCATTGCTCCGTCGCCCTGACGTATCACGTAAGCGGCGGCAGAGGCTCGATGGTCTGTCATTACTGTGGCTACAAAACAAATCCGCCGAAGACCTGTCCCGCCTGCGGGAGCGAGCACATCGGCTATATGGGCTACGGCACCCAGGCGCTTGAAGAAGCCGTAAAATCGCTTATACCGTCCGCAAGGGTGCTCCGTATGGACGCGGACACGACGACCGGCAAATATTCAAGGGACGAGATAATCGGCAAGTTTTCAAGAGGCGAAGCCGATATACTTCTCGGCACGCAGATGATTGCAAAGGGACATAATTTTCCCCGCGTGACGCTTGCGGCGGCTGTCTCTGCGGACAGCTCCCTCTATTCCGACGATTTCCGCGCGGCGGAGAGGACGTTTTCCGTCATAACGCAGCTCGTCGGCAGGTCGGGCAGGAGCGACGAGCCGGGAGAGGCTGTCGTTCAGACATACTGTCCGGACAGCGAAACGATACGTCTCGGCGCCGAGCAGGACTATGAAAAGTTCTTCGGAAACGAAATCGCCCTGCGTCGCGCTCTGCTCTTCCCGCCCTTCTGCGACATCGCGCTGTTTTCGGTGTCGTCGCCGGAAGAAGCGATATCAAAAGAGTTTGCCGCAAAGCTGGCAGAGGAGCTTTCCCGCCTTTCTGCGGAAAAATATGCGGACGTACCGCTGACGGTCTTCGGCCCGTTTGAGGCGCCGCTATATAAACTGAAAAACAAATACAGAATGAGAATTCTGATAAAACATAAAAACAATACCCGCTCACGCGCGTTGTTTTCCGAATTGCTTTTGAGCGCGGAAAAAGCGGCGGGAGGGAAAATATCCGTCTCCGTTGACATAAACCCGTCGACGGTATAAAAGGAGGAACTATGGCAAAGCTGAAAATAATAACGGAAGAGGAGCCGCTCCGCAAAAAGAGCCGCCCGATTACGGAAATAACGGACAGAATCAGAACTCTTCTCTCCGATATGCTCGAAACTATGCGTGCGGCGGACGGCGTCGGGCTTGCGGCTCCGCAGGTCGGCGTTCTGCGTCGTGCGGTTGTAATTGAAGTGACGGAGGGGGAGGTGCTTTATCTCATCAACCCCGAAATAATCGAAATGGCGGGAGAGCAGGTCGGCCCTGAGGGCTGCCTTTCGCTCCCCGGCGAGCAGGGCATCGTCCGCAGACCGAATTATGTCAAAATCCGCGCGACGGACATTGAAGGAAACGAAAGGACATATGAGGGCATGGGGCTTCTGGCACGCGCTATGTGTCACGAAATCGACCATCTCGACGGTATCCTTTATCCGGACAAAGCGGAAAGAATGATGACAAGAGAAGAGCTTGAAGAAGGAGACGAAAATTGAGAATACTTTTCTTCGGCACCCCCGATTTTGCAAAAAACGTGCTTTCGGCGATTGCGGAATCGGAATATAAAAACGATATAATCGGCGTTGTCACAAGAGAGGACAAGCCAAAAGACCGCGGCCACAAGCTAATGCCGACGCCCGTAAAGGTGCTGGCGCAGGAGCTGGGCTATCCGGTCTTTCAGCCGTCAACGCTCAAAGAAGAAGCCTTCGGCGAGACGTTCCGCTCGCTTGCGCCCGAGCTTTGCATCGTCGTTGCATACGGCAAAATCCTGCCGCATTACGTGCTTTTTGAGCCACAGTTCGGCGCAATAAACGTTCACGGCTCGATCCTTCCCAAGTACCGCGGCGCCGCGCCCTTTCAGAGAGCCATTATGGCGGGAGAAAAGGAAATCGGCGTAACGATAATGAAAATGGACGACGGGCTGGACACGGGCGATATGCTTGCAAAGGTCTCCGTGCCGCTTTTGCCGTCATCGACGTGCGGCGACATTGAAAGCGAGCTTTCCGCAAAGGGAGCGGCTCTTCTGCTCGACGTCATCCGTTCGATCGGGACGGACAAATACCCGCCGGAAAAGCAGGACGACAGTCTCTCAACCTATGCAAAGAAGATTGAAGCCGGGGACAGAATCATTGATTTTTCGGAAAGCGCGGACGTCTGTTCGCAGAGAATCCGTGCGCTTTCCCCCGCCCCGCTCGCACAGACGGACATTGACGGCATTCCCGTCAAGATAACGAGGGCTGTCACAGCCGAGGGAGAACGGAACGGCGAGCCCGGAACGGTTGCCCTTCTCGGCGGCAAGGGAGAAGGCAGAATCGAAATAAACTGCGGCGAGGGCAGGCTTGCAATCCTGCGCCTTATCCCGCAGGGTAAAAATGAAATGAGCGCGGGAGATTTTGTCCGCGGCAGAAAGATAACGGAGAGCTCGGTGCTCGGAAAAGGAGAAACCAAATAATGTGGGAACTTTTTGAAAGCTACTATCTTTATATAGTCCTTGTGCTTCCCTGCGTCATCTGGGCAATGATTGCGCAGATAAGGGTTCAGGCGGCATACGGAAGATTTTCCCGCGTGCGCACCATGAGAGGACTGACGGGCGCAGAAACGGCTGAAAAAATTCTCCGCTCGCAGGGGATAACAAACGTCGCGATTGCTCCCTGCAAGGGTCAGCTCTCCGACCATTACGACCCCCGCTCAAACACTGTCTTTCTTTCGGAGGGCGTTTATAATTCAAACTCCGTTGCCGCTTGCGGTATCGCGGCGCACGAATGCGGTCACGCAATTCAGCACGCGCAGGGCTATGCTCCGCTGAAGCTCCGCGCGGCTCTCATCCCGATAACAAATCTCGGCTCAAATCTTGCAATGCCGCTGGTTCTCATCGGGCTTTTGCTTTCGTCGTTTTCTTATGACTCAAACGTCGGTTTTTATATAGCCTTCGCCGGCGTTATCTGCTTTGCGACGGCAACCGTTTTCCAGCTTGTGACGCTTCCCGTTGAGTTCAACGCAAGTCATCGCGCGCTTTCCGTGCTTGAAAGCGAGGGAATCGTCTCCTCGGACGAAAAAAGCGGAGTACGCAAGGTGCTCTGGGCGGCGGCAATGACGTATGTGGCGGCGCTCTTTGTATCGCTTGCGAACCTCCTCAGAATTCTTATAATCGTTATGGGCGGAAGGAACAGAAGAAGATGACAGCACGTCAGGCGGCGTTTCTTTCGCTTCAGAAATTTGAAAAGGACGGAAAGTATTCAAACATCGAGCTTTCCGCGTCAATAGAAAAATACGGGCTGACGGGCGTTGAAAAAGCGTTCTATACCGCCCTTTTATACGGCGTCATCGAGCGCAGACTGACCCTTGACCATCTCATTTTCCTCTTTTCGGAGAGAGAGACGGAAAACATAGACAGGGACGTCAAAACCGCGCTTTATATCGGGCTTTATCAGCTTTATTTTATGGATAAAATTCCGGATTCGGCGGCTGTAAACGAGTCTGTTTCCCTGCTGACCCGCTTTTCCGCAAAAAAGAACAGCGAAGCCTTTGCAAACGCCGTTCTCCGTCGCGCGGCAAGGGAAAAGGGCAAAAATTATCTGCCCGACCGCTCGTCGGACGAGATAAAATATCTTTCGATAAAATATTCCGTTCCGGAATGGATATGCAGAAAATGGAGAGAGGAGCTGGGCGCGGAAAAAGCAGAAAAATGCCTTGCCGCAACTCTTTCTCATCCCTTTATGACGGTCACCGTCAACACCCTCCGCGTCTCAAGGGAAGAATTTATAAAAATGCTTGAGAGCGAAGGAATTCATTCCGAGCCGACAAAGTTTTCTCCGCGCGGCGTCCGTATGACTGAAAACGTCCCTTACGAAAAGCTCCTGCGTTTTGAGGATTACTTTTTCGTGCAGGACGAGGCTTCGCAGATATGTTGCGAGGCGCTCGGTATGGAGAGGGGTGAAAGACTGCTCGACGCCTGCGCCTGCCCCGGCGGAAAGAGCTTTTATTCCGCTATCCGCGCGGAAAACGAGGGAACAATAATATCGCGCGACCTTCACAAAAACAAGCTCTCGCTTATTAAAAAAGGCGCCGAAAGGCTCGGCATTGACATAATCGAAACAAGGGTGCAGAATGCGTCGGTGCCCTGCGGGGAGGAACAATTTGATCGCGTCCTCTGCGACGTTCCCTGCTCCGGTCTCGGCGTTATGGCAAAGAAGCCGGAAATCCGCTATAAATCCGAGGAGGAGACGCTCCGCCTGCCGGAGCTCGGATATTCGATTCTCTCCGCCTGCTCGGAGAGCGTAAAGACCGGGGGCGTTCTGCTTTATTCAACCTGCACCGTCTCAAAGGACGAAAACGAAAAAGTCGTCGAAAGGTTTCTTTCCGAACATAAGGATTTTGTCGCGGAGAGTTTTTCCGTCGGCGGGATTAAGGCGGACGGAACATGTACTCTGCTCCCCTGCGACTGCGGCACAGACGGCTTCTTTATCGCAAAAATGAGGAAAATAAAATGACGGATCTTTTAAGTCTCGGTTTGCCCGAGCTTGAAAATTACATAATCGGGCTGGGCAAGCCGAAATTCCGCGCAAAGCAGGTTTTCGGCTGGCTTATGCGCGGAAAAAGTATAGACGAAATGAATAACGTCCCGAAGGCTCTCCGCGAAAAGCTGAAGGCGGACGCCTTTGTCTCCTCGGTTACGCTTCGGGAGAAAAAGGTCTCCTCGGACGGGACTCAGAAATTTCTTTTCTCCCTTTATGACGGCGAATGTATCGAATCCGTGCTGATGAAATACGAGCGCGGGTACACCGTCTGCATTTCGACGGAAGCGGGTTGCGCTATGGGGTGCAAATTCTGCGCCTCGACCCTCGGCGGGCTTTCAAGAAGGCTCCTGCCGGGAGAAATGCTTTCGCAGGTCATTTATGCGCAGAACGAAGCGGGAGAAAAGCTCTCCGGAATCGTTCTGATGGGTATCGGGGAGCCGCTTGACAACTATGATAACGTTCTGAAATTTCTCCGTCTCGTCGGCTCGGAGGACGGGCTGAACATCGGTTATCGGCATATTTCTCTTTCCACCTGTGGCCTTGTCGACAAGATATATCGCCTTGCGGATGAAGAGCTGCCAATCACGCTTTCCATCTCGCTTCACGCTTCGGACAACGAAACCCGCTCCTCTCTTATGCCGGTGAACCGTAAATGGTGCATTGAGGAGCTGCTGACGGCGTGTCACGACTATTTTGCAAAAACAGGGCGGAGGATATCCTTTGAATATACCCTGGCGGCAGGCAAAAACGATACCGAAAAGGACGCCCGCGCCCTTTCGTCAATCCTGAAAAAATACTGCCCCGATATGCCGCTTCATGTAAATCTCATCCCCGTCAACGCAACAGGCAGGGGCTTTTCCCCTTCGGACAGAGAAAATGTCCGTCGCTTTGCCGAAGTGCTGACAAAAAATCATATCGTTGCGACTGTGCGCCGGCATCTCGGCGGCGATATCGACGCCTCCTGCGGTCAGCTCCGCGCAAAAACCAAAAACGAAAACGCATAATTTATTCTTCATACAAAAAGGAAGGGCTTGATACTAATGAAATTCTGCGGTAAATCCGATATCGGCATGCAAAGAAAAATCAATCAGGACAGCTTCAAATGCCTGTCGCTCTGGGGCGGAGAGGCAACGCTTCTCATCGTCTGCGACGGAATGGGCGGTCACAAGGCAGGCGAAATTGCCAGTAGCAGAGCGGTTTCCGCCTTCTGTGACAAAATGGTCGCCTCTCCGTGCATATCGGAAACGCCCTCGGAACAGCTGGGGGAAATACGTCACACGATGATTTCCGCGGCGAAGGCGGCAAACAGCCTTATTTACCGCATGTCGAACGATTTTGACGAGCTCTCCGGCATGGGAACGACCCTTGTTGCCGGACTTATATACCAGAATCAGCTGTTTTGCGTCAACATCGGCGACAGCCGCCTTTATATCATGACCGAAGCCGAAACCCGACAGATCACTCATGACCATTCCTTTGTTCAGTATCTTCTCGATTACGGCAAAATAACGCCCGAAGAGGCAAAAACATATCCGAGGAAGAACGTCATAACTCAGGCGGTCGGTATCAACCCCCGCACCGAGGCTGACTTTTTCTGCGTCCGACTCAACGATTGGGGCAACGGATATCTTCTTCTTTGCACGGACGGGCTTTCAAACTATGTAACTCCCGAGCAAATGTCAAAAGCGCTTTACAGCGCTCCGAAATGCGAGGATGGGACAACCAATCTCGACCTTGCCGCAGACAAGCTCATCTCCCTTGCAAACGCCGCAGGCGGTGCCGATAATATCACCGCCGTTATTGCCCAGTTTTAACGCGGGCAAAAAACTAAAGCTCTGAAAGGTTAAAATATCATGGATGTTTTCAATAAATATGTAGGGCAGGTTTTTGACGGCAGATATAAAATCGAAGGATCCGTCGGTCAGGGCGGAATGGCTGTCGTTTTTGAAGCGACTGACCTGCTCACAAACCGCAAGGTTGCCGTCAAAATGCTGAAAGACTCCGTCGCGGGCAACACTCAGGCAATAAAACGGTTTATTATTGAGTCAAAAGCCGTTGCAATGCTCAATCATGAACATATAGTCAAGGTTTACGATATCTCCGTGCGCGGTGAACATAAATATATCGTCATGGAGTTTTTGGGCGGAATAACTCTCCGCGAATACATGAAAATCAAAGGTGTGCTCTCCTGGAGAGAAACCGTTGAATTTGCGGAGCAGATTCTCTCCGCCTTAAATCACGCACATTCAAAGGGCGTTATCCACAGGGACATAAAGCCGCAGAACATTATGTTGCTTGAAGGCGGATTTGTCAAGGTGACAGACTTCGGCATTGCCAAAATACCGAAAGCCGAAACGCTCACCATGGCGGATAAAGCCATCGGAACGGTGTTCTATCTCAGCCCCGAGCAGGCGCAGAGCAGAAAGATTGACCTGCGCAGCGACCTTTATTCGCTCGGCGTCATGATGTATGAAATGGTGACGGGCAAAATGCCGTTTACGGCGGAAACGCCTGTTGCGGTCATATATCAGCATATCAGCACGCCGCCCGTGCCGCCGTCACAGATCAATCCCAGAATTCCGATCGGACTTGAACAGATAATTCTCTGCGCGATGGAGAAAAATCCCGAAAACCGTTATCAGAGCGCAGTTCAGATGTATCGTCATCTGCAAAGACTGAAACAGGATCCTTCCGTTGTTTTTGTTCAGAGACGTCCTCATCAGAAAACAATAACGTCGGAGACGCCCGTTCCGCCCGTAAAGCGCGGGCCGGCGGAAAATCATCAAAACAAAAAGCCTGGCTCTTCTCAGCCGGCTAAAAAGCCCCGCACCTCCGGCGGCAGGGCGTCCGTTTCAACCCATTCCGATGACAGCACAGGCGTTCCGCTCTGGCTTGCCGCGTGCATTTTCATAGCGTTTCTTGTTCTTGCCGTTGTCGGGATAATTGTCATTTACAATTTGCTTTTCAGTGGCAAACGGCTTGAATTTGAAGCCGAAAAGGCAATTTCGGATGTCGCGTCCACGGCAAAAAATATTGTTTTCGGCGGTAATCATTTATGACGGAATCCATATCCGGCAGAATAATCTGCGGCGTCGGCGGGCTTTATACAATCCTTTGCGACAGTGGAAAGACTATAAAATGCAAGGCGCGCGGAATTCTGCGCATGAAAAAAGTCACCCCGCTTGCGGGCGACCTTGTGACTGTCCGCAGAGGCGACGGCGACGAAACCGGGCTTTTTATCGATAAAATTCTTCCCCGGAAAACAGAGCTTTCCCGTCCGCCCGTGGCGAATATTGACACTGTCTTTGCGGTGATCTGTCCGTCCGATCCGGAGCCGAATCTTCTCGCGACTGACAAGCTCCTTGCGTCAATTTATGACGCGAAAATCACTCCCGCGGTCATAATTTCAAAGGCGGACACAACCGCAGACGGCGCCCGCAGGCTTTACGATATTTATTCAAAAGGCTATGATGTTTTCGTCACGTCGTCGGAAAAAGACGAAGGAATTTCGGATTTGCGCCGATATATTTCGGAAAAAACGACGGTTTGTGCGTTTGCGGGGGCGTCGGGCGTCGGAAAGTCCACTCTTTTAAGCGCACTCTTCCCCGATTTGTCACTGAAAACAGGCAGTATTTCGGAAAAGACGCGTCGCGGCAGGCACACGACCCGCGAAGTTACGCTTTTCCCTTTCGACGAAGGGCATTTCATAGCTGACACGCCCGGATTTTCCCGTCTTGACTTTGACGGCGAAAAATATCTCCCGCCAGAGGATTTATTCTTCTGTTTTCCGGAGTTTGAAAAGTACTTCGGCAAGTGTCGTTACAGCGGTTGTACCCATTTGCGCGAGGAGGGCTGCGCTGTGATCGACGCGGTGAACAGCGGCGAAATCCCGTCTTCCCGCCACGATAATTACGTCGCAATCTATGAAGAGCTGAAAAACAATCGCAAATTCTGACCTTCTTTTCTTTGAAAAGAAAAGAAGGCAAAAGAAACTTTAGTTATTGGTTTTGTGCAAATATTATATTCTCATAAAAAGGGGCAGCTCTCTGCTCTTTTTGATTTTTAAGTTAAAAAGAACAGCAGGCAAAAGAAACTTTAATAGTTGTTCGAAACACCTTTTGCTTTTTCCCGTTATCGCAGATACCAAAACCCCGCACAATCAAAAACTTTTTAAGATTCGAACTTCACTTCCGCCTTTGCTTTGGTAAAGCTGACGGGGCAGAAAAGTCCTGCCTTGAACAACAGGGAGGTTTCGGAAGGAAAGTCCGAATTGCTTTCTTTGGTACTTTCTTTTCAAAAAAGAAAGTACATATAAAGACAAAAGCGTTTGCAGAAAATTCCCGCCTTGATATACCTGCGCATTTCACTTTGCAAACTCCTTCCGTCATTTTCTCACGAAAATGCCACCCACCCTCTTCTCGGCGAAGCCTGCAAGGGTGCTCCGCACGCTTGCAAATCTCCCTCAAAGAGGAAGCCTTAAAGAGAAATGAAAAATTCTTGCCTTTCTCACGCCCATGCAGGCACCAAAACCAGCACAAACCGTAATAACTCCGCGCCGCAGGCGCACCTTTTCTTTTCACTTTCCTCTCTTCTCTCTTAACTCAAAAAGCCGTCTGCTTTCGCGGACGACTTTTTTATAAACTCATTTAACCAGCTTCTTCTCCGAATAAAATGCGCCGAGAATCGCGACAAAATACCCGCCGATACAGATTGAGCTTTCATAAATAATCGTACCGAGTGGATTTTCCGTCACGGACGAGAAAATAACGCCGAAAACCGTCATCAGAAGCCATGCGGAAAGCGAAATTATAAGCGGCAAGCCAATCACGCCCTTCGGAACAATATACGGTTTTTCAAAGCCGGACGCCGCTTCACGCTTACCGTAAACCGCTTTCACAATCCATGCCGCAACAACGCATATCAGGTATCTTGCGACGTTTTCAAGAGCGCAGAGCGCATCTGTATAAAGGTACGTCTCCATGAGGGCGGCGTCGGTACTGCGCAAAAGCAAAAACGTCATCAGAAACGAAACTGCGGGAAGGACTGCCGTAAAAACAACGCCCATGATTGATATCATCGCCGCGTCACGCGCTTTTGCAAAGGCAATCATCCATGCCGTCATCCCCGCAAAGAAAAACAACGCTATATAAAGGAATATATATTTCGCGTCATAGAAAAAACTGATTAAAAAATCCAGCCCGCGCGGGAGATAATAATAATTTTTCTGAAAA
The DNA here is from genome assembly GCA_002405565.1 of Clostridiales bacterium UBA4653. Lineage (GTDB taxonomy): Bacteria > Bacillota > Clostridia > Oscillospirales > CAG-272 > CAG-841. Next base: position 7,809 of record DHMB01000029.1, on the reverse strand, counting down.
AGACAAAATGCAAGCGAAAGTATGGCTTCGCCGACAAGCGGGAAAAGTAAACCAAACAGGATTATGCGCGATAATTTCAGCTTCTTGTTCAAAACGGGTTCCTCCGGACTTTTGTTACATATTAAATATATCACATTTTCGCGCCTGTGAAAACTTTATTTTGTAAATTTTTTAATGAAAAAACAGCTCCCCGAGGGGAGCTGTTTTTTTATCTTTAGTAGGAATACTATTGATTATTCACCTTTGATCGTGTTAACGAGTACGCAATATACGCCGTCAATTACGATGTACTGGAATTCAACCGGTGCGGGGTTCTTCTGGTATGTGTATCTGTAGTTTGTGAAGTATGTGTAAACTGCAGAGTTTGCAACGCCCCAGAACTGACCGTCACGGTTAGCTGTGATTACAGATGCCTTGTAATCTTCGAGAGCCTTCTCAGCCTTAACAACTGCTTCCTTAGCTGCTGCCTTAGCTGCAACATACTTAGATTCGATTGCATCGTAAGACTTCTGAGCGTCTGCGATTGCCTTTTCTTTGGAAGCGATGTTTGTAGCGATTGTATCAGGGTTAACGATTGCTACGGATGTAGATTCGCCAGCCTTTACGAAGTTGCCTTCGAAGTCTGTGTAGAAGAACTGCCAGTTGTAGCCTGCGCCGCTTGTTTCAGCCGCGTCAGCTGTAAGTTTAACCTTAACGTTACCCTTGATATCCGAGTCTGTGATGTAACCTGTCTTTGTTGTAGCGCCGACAGAGAGAATCTTACCGGATTCGTCAACTGTGTAGAAGCCTTCAGGCATTACTGTGTTGATATCTGCGAAGATAGCCTCAGCATATGTCTTGTATGTGCGGTAGATCTGACCGAATGCTTCGCCCGAAGGAACGGATACTGCAGAGTATGTAGACTTAACTACAACTTCTGTGCCCCATTCTGTCGTCTCAACTGTAGCACCCTTCTTACCGAGGTATACAGTTACAGTCTTCGTTGTGGGTTCTACAGGACCGTCGTCCTTCTTGATACCGTCTGTGTACTCACCGATTACTGTGAGTGTCTTGAGTATCTTAGCGCTGCCGTCCATCGTGTAGTAAACCTGTTCGTTTGTAACGAAGAGATCCTTCTTAGCCGCGATGAACTGACCGAGTGTTGTAACCTGGCCGTCGATGTTGCCTGTTACGGGGTTAGGAGTCATGACAACGATTGTTGCATCGCTGAATGCATAGTATGTCTCGCCATCAAACTTAACTTCATATTCACCGTACTGATAGATATCAGCGTCTGCCTTGAGGTCAAGGAGTCTGTTGCTTACTGTGTGAACCTTTGCGAGGTCAGCGTCAGCAACCATTGCGGGAACGAAGTTTACGCCGTTTGTATCAGCAACATATGTTACATCAACAACGGGAAGTCCGTTTGTATCGTACTTAGGAGCGCTTACAACGGTATTTACTCTGTAAAGGAGTTTCTCGATTACAACATACTTAGCGTCCATGCCGGCAACGTCCTTTGTCTGAGATTCCCACCAAAGCTTTTCAGCGTCTGTGAGAACCTTGATCTGGGCGCCTGTGTCGTCTGTTACGGGGATGTATGTTGTGATGTTGCCGGAGTAAACGTGAGTAGCTGTGAAGTTAACAGTTACTGTGCCGATTTCCCACCACTTCTCATACTTGTTGGCACCGTTGGGTGTCTTCTTGTAGTAGGGGTTAACAGCAACTCTTGTATCTGTTGTTGTGTAATTGAACACCTTCGTGCCGTCGTCGAGCTCTGTGAGGCCTTCGCCTTTTGCGAATGCTTCTTTTGCGAGCTTTTCAACTGCTGCAACGTTTACGTCGTCGAGGAAGATGTAGGACTTGTATGCATCCCAGCTGTCCTTAACGGAAGTTGTGGATGTTCTGTATACATATGTACCCTTATCTGCCCAGTTGTAGTTTGTAAAACCATAGTTGTTGCCGTTCTTGGGGTTCCAAACCTTCTGGATAGCAACATATGTTGTGTTTCCGTCTTCGTATGCAGCTGCGTCATACTTGAGAACATACTGAGCGGAAGCGTCATCAACGATTGTAACGTAGATGAGGTCTTCGCCTGTAACCTTCTCGCCTTCAACGCCCGGACGAACCGTGTTCGTTGTTGTTGCGAAGATTCTGTTGTAGATAGCAGTGTTTTCGACGTCCCAAAGAACGGATGCGCTTGCTCTTACTTCGTATGTCTTAACGCCTGTTGCACCTGTTGCAGATGTGATAGCGTCAAGATACTTAGCAACGGGTGTGTGCTCTGCGTTCCAACCTGTTGTAGCGCCAGCAGGAGTTACGTCGAAGAGAGCGCCTTCTGCAAGACCGCTACCGAAGATACGGTCGATGAAGCAGAGGTAATAGCCGTAGCCAACGTTTGTTGCAACGTTCTGATAGTTTGTTACAACGTTTGTTGCGAATGTTGTTGCGTTGAGACCATAAACTTCGAACTCAGCGAGGAGTGCGCCGAATGTGGATTCTTCATAAAGAGCCTTAGCCGTTGCATAGTCATCGTCATACTTGCGAGCACCGTCAGCATTCTTTTCGATGTCAAGGATACGTGTGGACTTGCAGAGGTTAACGAGGAAGTTCCAAGCTGCGGTCTTCTTTGTTTCTGCGATTTCGATGGCGGGAGTTGTTGTTGTAACTGCCTCTTCGCCTTCGCCTGTTGTGACTTCTGTGTCAACAACAGTTGCATCCATCATAGCGTCGAGCTCTTTGAGCGTCTTGCCGAGGATATCAGCAAGGTTTGCTTCTGTAGCGCCAACCTTTTCGTTTGTGAGGATGTTTCTTGCATATGCAATAGCATTGCCGTTTGCCCAGTCAACCCAGATCTTCGTGCCTGCATGGTTTGTAAGCTCGGGGTTGAGTTCACGCGTCTTGCCTACTTCGAGATACTTGTCAGCATCAAAGCCGAGGTATGTAAGAGCGAGTCTGGGAGTAACATTCTTAACAGTCCAGTTGGAGTTAGCGTTTGTGAGACCTGTGTCGTTCGCATAGTTAGTCCAGTTGCCGGAGATGCTGTTGATGTAAGAGAATCTTGCATCGAGAACGTTATTGAAGTAAACCTTCGATGTTCCCTTAGCAGAGTATGCGCCTGTTGTAGCAACTGTTACGTTGAACGTGTTGTTGCCTGTTTCAGACTTCTCAACCTTAACGATGAAGCCGCTTGCTGTTGCAGAAGCAGAAGCTGTGTCAACAACGTAGATAACTACGTTTGCAGCGTCACCTGTGAGAGTGCTGTCGATGTCGCCTGCAAGGACGTACTTAACAGCCTTGTTGTAAACGAGGCCTCTGAATGCTTCTGCATCGAGTTTGTCGTTTGCTGTGCCTGCTGTGTCCTTTGTAAGGAACGGAGTCCACTTAGAAGAGTCAACAGTAGCGGTTACTGTGTAGCCTTCAATTGCGAACTTAACAGTTCTTGTAGCAACTGTTCTTTCAACGGGAACATAAACAGTCTTGATTTCTGTTTCTGCGCCGATGTTAGCCATTGTAACTACATAGTACTCTTTGCCGCCGATTGTCTTGTAGCCCGATGTATCAACGGAAGCGATAACGCCTGCGGAGATTGTGCCGAGCTGGATAGACTTGTAAGCCTTGGAATCGTTTTCACGAGCTGTTACTGTAGCTGTTACAGTGTTCTTGCTTGTGTCGAACGAAACGCCTGTCTTATTTACGAACTTAGCAGAAGAATAGAAAACTGCTGCGTCGTAGTAACCGTCTGCGTCGATATCGTAGAATGTTACTTTGTATTCACCTGTTGCAAGGTTCGGGATGGCAGCCTTGAATTCAGAAGCTGTCATTGTTGTGAAGCCGTCAACATTGTAAACAACGAGTTCTGTCTCGCTGAGTGTGTTGAGGGAGTCAACAACTGTGTACTCAACTGCGCTTTCAGAAGCACCCTTGAATACTACCTTGTTTCCGGAGAATGTGATTTCGTTAGCATACTTCTTAACGCCGTCAACTTCGTATGTAGCAGATGTGAAGTCTGCGCGGAGCTGAGGAGTTGCATCGCTACCGGATGCGTTTGCGAACTTCGGAACATCACCTACAGTTGCGATGGAACCATCTGTGTTGTAAGTGTGTGTTGAACCCTTAGCTGCAACGAGGTATGTGTTAGCCTCTACCTTTGCGCTTGTGTTGAAGAGAGAAACGGAAACGAGAGCGCCGTTCTTTCTTTCAGCATAAAGGAGAGTGTTCTTCTGAACGTAGTCACCGAGGTTGAAACGGTCAGTTGTTGTAAGGTCACGGTTCTCTGTGAGGCCGAGGGACTTACGAACGAGCTTCTCAAACTGAGCAGCGGAAACTGTGTAAGCTTCGCCTGTGCTGAGGATTGTGAGCTCGATTGTCTTTGTCGTATCAACGAGGACTTCTTTTGCGTCCATTGCGATGTCAGTAACTCTTACGAGGTCGGAAGAAGTTGTTGTCGGCTGGAAGTTCTTGCCGAGGTCTTCACCGTTCTTTGTAGTTCTGTCAGCTTCGCCTTCAGCCTTAACAAAGTTAAGAATTGTAGCGAGGAGGTACGCAGCTTCACCGTTGGAGAGTTCGTAGTCAGGGTTAACGCTATCAACGTTAGCCATGAATGTAGCGTCGAACGCTCTGCAGTATTTGTTTGCTGTGTACATCCAGTTGTACTGCCACTGGTCGCCGTTCTGAGGAACGTCGTTTTCGTAGCCCATGAGTCTTGTGATAACAACGCTTGCTTCAGCAAGTGTGATTACCGAGTTGGGTCTGTAGTTTCCATCACCGTCACCGGCAACGAGAGAACGCTGATAGCAGTAGCAGATAGCAGCTCTGTGAGCTTTATCTGTGTCAGCCTGGTCCTTGAAAACAACAGTGTTAGCGAGGACGCTTTCGTCCCACCACTGTGTGTTAACCCAACCACTGTCGATCTTCGCAACCATAAGTGCGAATTCGGCTCTTGTGATCTTTTCTTCTGCCGTAAGAGTTACGTCAGCGATGCCAACGCTCTTCAGTTTAGCAACGGCCTTGTCGTACCACTTGCTACCTGCGGCAGAAACGCTTGCAAATGCACCGATTACCATTGTAAGAGCGAGCACAAGTGCAAGGATTCTTGAGATGTTTTTCATAGTATTCCTCCTATATTTTTTAGGCGCTTTAGGGACAGCTGTCCCTATGGAGCTATCCTAGCATTGTTATAATACATAATCGCGGCGATTATTTCAAGTGTTTTTCACGTTTTGTAACACAACTGTAACATTACTCGGGGTAAGAAAAAAGATAACGGCGGACAGGAAAAACAAGCTGTGCCTGCGGTGCATTTCCGCAGTCCCGCCTCTCCTGTTTTCGCTCCGCGCCGCGGATTGTGCCTTCTGTATTCCTATATTATTATAAAAGCCCGCCGAAATCAACCGGTTCGGGCGATATGTAATACAACTGTAACACTCCCCCTACTTTTCTTCGACCGTACTTTTCTTTGAAAAGAAAAGTAGGCAAAAGAGACTTCAGTCATTGGGTCTCCCGTCCCGACCCATCCGGCTTTATCGATATACAATCCGGCGCCTTTTCCCCGTCGCACGCCGCGCCCGCCGCCCTTATATAATATAAAGGAAGAAAAATCCCGCTCCACGTTGTCCGTGGGGCGGGATGTGCGGTCTATATATTCGGTTTTGCCGATAATTTTCATCACTGCTCTATATGAAAATATATATTATCCGCGATTGCGGTGATTATTTCGCGTAGTCGACTGCGCGGCTTTCGCGTATGACGTTGATCTTTATCTGACCCGGATATTCGAGTTCTTCTTCGATCTTCTTCACAATGTCCCTTGCGACAACGATCATCTGATCGTCGTTTACCTGCTCGGGCTTGACCATTATGCGGACTTCTCTGCCCGCTTGAACGGCATATGACTTTTCAACGCCGGGGAAGCTGTTTGCAATTTCTTCAAGCTTTTCAAGGCGCTTGATATAGCTGTCGAGGTCTTCTCTTCTTGCGCCGGGTCTTGCCGCGGAAACGGCGTCCGCCGCGGAAACGAGCACCGCGATGACCGTTTTCGGTTCAACATCGCCATGATGTGCCTCGATTGCGTGGATAACGTCCTTGTTTTCTTTGAATTTACGTGCGATTTCAACACCGAGCTGAACATGGGAGCCTTCGACTTCCTGCGTCAGCGCCTTGCCGATATCGTGAAGAAGTCCGGCACGTCTTGCGAGAACGGGGTCTGCGCCGATCTCGCTTGCCATAATTCCTGCAATATAAGCGACTTCCATTGAATGATTGAGCACGTTCTGACCGTAGCTCGTGCGGTATTTCAGTCTGCCGAGGAGCTTTATAATCTCCGGCGAGAGACCGTTTACTCTTGTTTCAAGCGCAGCGTTTTCGCCCGCCGCCTTGATGGACGCTTCAACCTCTCTGCGCGCCTTTTCGACTGTCTCTTCAATGCGTGCCGGATGGATACGTCCGTCGGAAATGAGTCTTTCAAGCGTCAGTCTTGCGATTTCTCTTCTTATCGGGTCAAAGCAGGAAAGCGTGATTGCCTCCGGCGTATCGTCGATAATGAGGTCGCAACCGGTGAGGGTTTCGATCTTGTGAATGTTTCTTCCCTCTCTGCCGATGATTCTTCCCTTCATTTCGTCGCTGGGAAGCGGAACAACGGATACCGTCGTTTCCGATACCTGATCGGAGGAAAGTCTCTGGATGGCAAGAGAAATAATGTTCTTCGCCTTTGTGTCCGCCTCCTCGCGCAGATCGCTTTCGATCTGGTTCAGTCTGACAGCGGCTTCTCTCTTTGCCTCAGCCTCTATGCTTGCGACAAGCTCCGCTTTTGCGGTCTCGGCAGTATAACCCGAGATTTCCTCGAGCTTTGCTGTCTGTGCGGCGATGGTTTCTTCGATTTTTTCTCTTAATTTTTCAACTTCTTTTGTCTTTTTGTTTAATGCTTCGTCTTTGCGTTCGTAATTTTCGATTTTCTTCTCAAGAGCTTCCTCTTTTGCAAGAGCTCTGTTTTCAAGTCTGATTATTTCCTGACGACGCTCTTTATTTTCGCGTTCAGCCTCGGTCTTGGCACGGAGAATATCTTCCTTCGCTTCGACGATCATCTCTTTTTTCTTTGCTTCCGCCTCTTTTATGGCTTCTTCGGTGATACGCTTTGCTTCGTCCTTTGCCGAATTTATCGTGGCAATTGCCTTTTTTCTCTTGGTATTGGTCACGAGAGCAACAACAAGACAGATAACTGCTGCCACTAAAACGCCTATGCCGGCGGCTATAAGATATGTTTTCAACTTTTTCGCACCTCCTTTAAGTGTTATTTCAAAATTTATGTAAGCAATATAAATGAACCGGATCGGTCATCCGGCAGAAAACCGCATTTTTATCACTATACAGATATTATTATACATTATCACAGGGCGCCGTGTCAAGCGATTTGTGCATAATAAATATATATAATTATCCCTTTTTATTACAAATTCCGCACCCGTTCTTTATCTTCGGGACGAAAAGAGGGCAAAAGACGCTTTGGTTATTGGTTTGTGCAAACTTTATATTATCATCAAAGGGGCGACTTTCCGCTCCTTTTGTGAGATTTGCAGGCGGTGTGAAGCGCCCTTGCAAACTTTGCCGAGAAGAGAGGGAGTTCCCGACGAAGTCGGGTGATAAGGCTTCCGGTTTTTTGCTTTGAGCCCTCTCCGTCACGGCAAGCCGCGCCACCTCTCCCGAAAGGAGAGGCTCTCTAAACTTTTATAGCGCCCCTTAAAAGCTCTTGCTTTTCCCCGTCATCGCAGGAACAAAAGCCCTGCACAAATCATAATCGCTTCGCGCCGCAAGCGCAGAAACTTGTCAAGATAA
>DHMB01000137.1:1228-11961 GCA_002405565.1 Clostridiales bacterium UBA4653 | reverse complement strand
ACAAGCGAAGAGGACATCGACGCGGCGGCAGACGCCTTCCTCAAAGGAATAAAAACTCTGTCTCACAAGAGGGGCTGAAATGGACATAATCATGAAAAAAATGTCGTGCTCCGCAGAGGAGACGGAAAAAATCGGCTCTGAATTTGCCAGACTTCTCTCCCCCGGCGACTGCCTTGCAATGAAGGGCGACCTCGGAGCCGGGAAAACGGCTTTCGTGCGCGGAATGGCAGAATATCTCTGCCCGAAGGCGCGCGTGCAGAGCCCGACATACACAATCGTAAACTCATACGGCGGAAAAATCCCGCTGTATCATTTCGATATGTATCGCATAGACGGCGAGGAATCGCTTTACAGCACCGGATTTTTCGATTATCTCGACGCGGGCGGCATATGCGCCGTCGAATGGAGCGAGAAGATTGAAGACTTCCTTCCGGAGGACTGTTACGCCGTCACAATCGAAAAAACTGGCGAAGAAACGCGCGAAATTACAATAAGCAGGTGACAAAATGAAAATTCTTGCAATCGACACGACGGCGAAAACCGCCGCCGGCGCCATATGTGACGGAGATAAAACGCTCTGCGCCTTTGCCGTCACAGGCGGATTTACTCACAGCGAAACAATGCTTCCGGAGGTAGACAAACTCTTTGAAAAATCGGGGCTTGCGCCAAAGGACATCGATATGTTCGCCGTTTCGGCAGGCCCGGGCTCGTTTACGGGCGTGAGGATCGGCGTTTCGCTGATAAAGGGACTCGCGTTCGGAAGGAACGTGCCGTGCGTCGGCACCTCGTCCCTTGACGCTCTCTCTGAAAACGGCGTCGGTATCGGCGGAAAATTCATCGCCTGCCCCGTTATGGACGCAAGGCGCAGTCAGCTTTATAACGCGCTGTTTCTCATTGAAAACGGCAAAAAAGAGCGTCTCTGCGATGACAGACTGATATCCTCTTCCGATCTTGCGAACGAGCTTTCCGGCTTTTCTCTGCCGATATACTTTTTCGGCGACGGATATGCGATTGCAAAAGCCGCATTCCCCGCAGCACAGGAAACTCCGGAAGAACTGATACTTCAGAGCGCGCCGTCCGTCGCGGCTGTCGCCCGACGCGTCTACGAAAATGCGACGGACAAAAACATATTCACAGACCTTGCGCTTTCCCCGTCATACCTCCGCCCGTCACAGGCGGAAAGAGAATACAATGAGAAAAAAGGAGAAGAACGAAAATGAAAAAGATTGCACTTGCGGCAGATCACGCCGGCTACGAGCTTAAAAATCATCTCATCGCTTATCTTACGGAAAAGGGTTACGACTGCGTAAACCTCGGCACCGACACGGCGGATTCTGTCGACTATCCCGTATACGCAAACGCTCTCTGCGAAAAAATCCTTTCCGGCGAATGCGAAAAAGGAATTCTCGTCTGCGGGACGGGCATAGGAATGAGCATTGCCGCAAACCGTCACAAAGGCATACGCGCCGCTCTCTGCTATGAAGAAAGATGCGTCGAGCTGACGCGTCAGCATAACGACGCAAACGTTCTCTGCCTCGGCGCAAGAATAATCGACGAAAAAACGGCAAAAAGCCTTGTCGACACCTTTCTTACGACGGAATTTCTCGGCGGCAGACACGAAAAAAGAGTCGCCATGCTGGATGAACAATAAAAAATATTTCAAAATGGTTCCCGATGAAAAATCGGGAGCTTTTTTCACTATATTTCTCCCTTGTTAACAATATATTTACTTGACTTTTCCGGTCGATAAGTGATATAATATGTGTGTGAAAGTTTACTCCTTTCCGGAGCAGACTTAAAACAAAGCAAATCATTTTTTTGAAAGGAAACTATTCGCAATGAAAAAGATCGTATCAATTCTTCTTGTTGCTGTTATGGTTCTCGGTATCGCCTCGCTCGGCATTTCCGCCGCAAGCATTACCTATGTCACAGGCGAAAAGGGTGCCCAGATAGCATGTGTTGACTTCCTTGACTTCTCGGAAGCAAACAACAAAGAATGGGCAGAGCAGGACGCAGACGGCAACTGGGTTGCAAAGGATGTATCTGAGACACCCACCGACCCCGAAACATACGTCGCAACCTCTGCATACATTCCGACAAAGCAGAAAAACCTCATGACTTATATGCTCAACACCTCAAGCGGTCAGAAGCACCTCACATGGACGCTTACAGACAAGGGCGAGGTTATCAAGCTCAGAGCAGCTGACACATCGACAACAGCAGGTATCCCCTTCTGTCTCGACGATATGGGCGTTGACATCTCCGCGGGTCAGGAACTCAAGGGCAAAATGGAATACTGCAAGATCCGTATCAGAAACTACAGCTCCGCAGACCAGATTTCCTTCGCGTTCACATCCTCCAACATAGGCGGCGGCGGTCGTAAGATTTCAAACGTTTCCATAACGAACGTTGAGGTTGATCCCGTTTCATCCGAATGGAAAACATACACGTTCAGCATGATTGAGAAGAACTCCGCGACAAACTACGGCGAGTCTCTCCAGGTTGACGAAAAGACAGGTATCGCAGGCTCACGTTGGGCAGGCAATATCATGGATATCATCTTCTTCCCCTTCGGCTACAATGTAACAGACGGCACAGGTGCATATGAAGGCGCCGAAATGGACGTTGACTATATCGTTTTCGGCACACAGGAATACTGCGAGAACTACAAGAGCGAGCTTGAAAAGAAAGAAGAAAAGGTTTCCAGCATCGAAATCACAAAGCCCGCAACAAAGACAACTTATTATGTCGGCGAAACTCTCGACACAACAGGCATGGAAGTTACAGCTACATTTGAAGACGGCTCCAAGGAAGTCCTCGGAAGCTACAACGTAGTTTACAACTTCAACGAAGAAACAGACGCTTCAACAGTCACAGTTTCCTATGGTAGCGCATCCAAGACATATGATGTCAAGGTAATCGGTATCAAGGAAATCGCAATCGAAACTCCCGCAAAGACAACAACCTATGAAAGAGCTTCCATCGGTAGCGTTTTCGCTCCCGAAGGCCTCTCGATAAAGGTGACTTATAACGACGGCACAACGGCTGTCAAAGAGCTCGGCTCCTTCAAGCTCGAGCATGACGCCCTCAAGGTCGGCGACAACGTAATCACAATCAACTTCTACGGCGCAAAGACGAGCTTCAGCATCAACGTTATAAACGTTGTGAGCATCAAGATCGACGCTCTCGACAAGACATACCGTTACGGCGGCGAAATCACAGATGACGATATCTCCGCAAAAATCACATGCGTTTACAGTGACGGCACGGAAAAATCCTATGCTGACGCAAAGATCAGCGCAACATTTGAAAAGGAATATGATCTCACAAAGACAGGCGAAATCGAAGTCAAAGTAAAGATCACAGCTTCCGCTTATGACATCGAATGCTCCGCTACAACAACGGCAACCGTTGAAACGCCCACTTCCCTTGAAGCGGACACATCTCTTGCAAAACTCAAATATAACGTAGACGACAGATTCTCAACAGAAGGTCTCCTCGTTTCCTACGTATATGCAGACGGTTCAAAGGTAGTTCTCAAGGCTGACGACTACGCAGTCAAATACGACTTCTCCGAGCCCGGAGAACAGAAGGTTACTGTAACAGACAAGTACGCAGGACTTTCCGCAAACTTCACGGCAACAGTTGAAGGCTCCTCCAAGCCCTCCACAACAAAGCCCGCAACATCAACAACGCAGGCTTCTTCCGGCGGCTGTAAATCCGTAATCGGCGCAGGCGCGGCTATCGCGATCGTTTCCGTAATCGGCGCAGGCGTTGTTCTCGGCAAGAAGAAAGAAAACTGATTTGTTTTCGGATAACGCAAAATAACAAAAATAAATGCCCGCACCTTTTACGGTGCGGGCATTTCAAAAGAAAGTGAAGAAAAAATGTACCCTTATTACATAATCGGCGATATAGATTTATATTCGATATGCATAATGCTCGCGGTCGTTGCGGCTATCGCGGTTTACAGAATATGCGCAGACAGAGCGAAGATAAACGCAAAGCTATTCAATTTTACGCTTATCTGCGCCCTGTTTTCAATCGTGCTCGGATTTGTCTCCTCTGTCCTTTTCCAGGCAATTTACAACATCAGAGAGCGCGGAGGATTTATAATCGACTCCGAAACCGGCGCGACGTTTGCCGGCGGACTTATCGGCGGAGCCGCCACATTCTTTTTCATATATTTCGTATTCGGAAAAAAGTTTGACTGCAAAAAGAACTTCCGCCGCGTGCTTGACTGCGCCGCCTGCGCCGTTCCATCGGCACACTTTTTCGGCAGAATCGGTTGTCTTATGAGCGGCTGCTGCTATGGCAAGCCAACAGATTCCCCCATCGGAATACACATGGTCAACCTTGGATATAAGGTCATACCGACGCAGCTCTTCGAGGCGATTTTTCTCCTTATTTTAGCGTCAGTTCTGATTTTTCTCCTCTTCAAAGGCAAGGCGCACATCATGGAGCTTTATATGCTTTCATACGGCGTGTTCAGGTTTATAATCGAATTCTTCCGCGGAGACGACCGTGGAACGCTTTTCTCGGGTCTTCTCTCCCCTTCGCAGATAGTTTCAATCCTTCTTATAATCGGCTCGGCAGCGCTTTATTTCACGTCTAAAAAGCATAAAGAGGAGGCGGTCGATTGAAAAAACGAAGTTTTGACTTCAAGCATGCCTGCATGGCGTCTCTTGTGATATCGCTTTTCCTCATGGCGATTGTTATTCTGATAAAAACAGGAGACGAAACGCTCGATTCCCTTATTTCCATGCTGATAACGCGGTCAGCGCTTTCCGTTTCGTTCTTCTTTCTTGCGAAATATCTTGCGTTTGACATATTTTCACCGAAAATAAAGAACTTCGCGCTGATTATTCCCTGCTTTTTGGTTGTGCTGAACAACCTTCCCTTCATTGCGCTTTTACGCGGCACAGCGGCAGTAACCGCACCCGTGGCAAAGGTAATCCTTTTTGCCGCAAGCTGTATTGCCGTCGCGACTTATGAAGAGATTGCCTTTCGCGGTGTGCTTGTTCTCAGCCTCTGCAAATCGCGCAGGAATAAAAAAGGCATTTTTTCTTCCGTCGTCGTCTCATCCGTCGTGTTTGGCCTGTTTCACCTGCTGAATCTCATAGACGGCGCCGGAGCCGGCGCTGTGATTATGCAGATCGGCTATTCGTTTCTCATCGGCGGAATGTGCGCGGTCGTGCTGATCGCCAGCAAAAGTATTTTCCCGTGCATTGCTCTGCATGCCGTATTCAATTTCTGCGGCGGACTTGTCCCGACGCTCGGCGCAGGATATGAAACCGTATGGGACGCAGCGACTGTTATCATAACGGTGCTTCTGGCAATAATCTGTGCCGCCGTACTCATTCTTTATCTCATCCGTCGCGGTGACGAAAACATAAATTCCTTTTATTCCGATTGAAATTCATAAGAAAAAACGGCTTGCCTTTTCGGCAAGCCGTTTTTTGTTTTTGATATTACATTCCGCCGAAGCCGGAGTGCTCGATACCCTGAATGAGGTATCTCTGACAGAACAAGTACATGATGATAAGAGGAAGTATGATAAGCATACCCGCCGTATTCTTTACGGCAACCTCGAATGTTTCAACATATGCGCCTGCCTGCGCGCTGATTTCTTCAAGCGACGCGGGAAGTCTCTGCCAGAAGGAGTTTGAAGTCAGGAGCGTGTGTTCCGAAGCGTTCAGGAACGTGTTCGTATAGAAGATGTCCGTCCACTGCCATGAGAACGACAGTATGAATACCGTGATAAGCATAGGCACGGAAAGCGGAAGGATAATCTTTATAAACGTCTTGAAAACGCCGTAACCGTCAACATAGGACGATTCTTCAAGCTCATCGGGAACGCCGCGATAGAACTGTCTCATAATGAATATAAACAGACCGTTCTTGAACGCAAGTCCCGTAAGCGAGAGGAAGTAAATCGGAACATAGGTGTTATAGAAGCCCTGAGTAAACCCAAGCGCGTTGCACAGTCCCGATAGGTCAATTCCCAGTATCGAAGGATACATGAAGTGCATCGTAAACGATGAGCCGAGAATCTGGTGAGGAACTATCATCGTAAGTACAACGAGGAGGAAGAGTATCTTATTTCCTTTGAATTTGAACTTCGCAAAACCATATCCGATCATCGCACAAACAAATGTCTGGATGAGCGCTGTCGAAAGCGAAAGGAGGAAGGTATTGAGAAGAGCGCGGAAATAATGGTTCTCAACTATGAGGAACTTCCATGTATCCGTCGTCGGGTACTTGGGGATGAGCTTGATCGTTCCGAGCTTCAAGTACATAATGTCCTTCGGGCTCATAAACGATGTTGATATCTTTGAGAAAAACGGGAAAAGGATGATGTATGAAATACCGAGCAGAAGTACAAATCTGAATATCGCCACAAGAATTTTCTTGTAGAAATACGCATTGAGATACTTTGCTTTCAGTCTTTCGCGAAGCGGAGCTCTGTCAAAATCGACTTTGATTTTGTTTTTGCTCTCTTTCTTTACGCGGGGCGCGGTTGTGTTGTTATTCATATTATCTCATCCTCCCTTCTCAGTCATTACGACGCTGATAGAACACGATTTTTCTTGATATCAGCGCCACCAGCAGAAGCGTTATGATAACGAGCGCGAAGTACGCCCATGCTGCCGCCGCCTGCTGACCGTTTACGGTCGTTGTGTCCGCCATGGAAAGAATATAGGACATTACCTTGTTGCTTTCCGATGTGAACGAGTCGATTACCGTATATACGGAGTTTGCAAGAATTATCGGGCTTATCATGGGGAGGGTTATCTTCCAGAAGATTTCCCAGGATGAAGCGCCCTCCATCTGGCACGATTCGTATATTGAAGGCGAGATGGACTGAAGTCCCGCAAGGAATATCAGCATCTGAACGCCCGAACGGTTTACTATTTCGTAGATGTTTGAGATAAGAGTCGTTACACTGTTTACCAGCGACGTTCCTATGCCCAAGCTCTCAAATAGCGCCGCTATGTCCATTCCGTCGACAAGGTCGCCGAGGCCACCTCCGCCGACGCTACCCATATCAATCGAGCCTGTCGCGCTCATGCTTTCAAGCAGTGCGTTTTCATAGTCGATCTTTGCAATGATTCCGGCGCCGACAACAACCGGCACGAAGAATATCGCTCTGAACGCCGCTCTGCCCACCATCTTCTGGTTAAGAAGAATGGCGACAAAGAGCGAAAGCATGATGATCGCAACGACTTCAACGATCTGAGTTGCAAATCCGGTGAACATTCTTTCAAGGAATGTTTCGCCCGTCTTTGTATCGATTGTTTTTGTAAGAATGTTCTGGTAGTTTGAAAAGCCTACCCATGTCAGCGAGTAACCGCCGCCGCGAGCCGCGGGAATCTTCGTATAAGAAGCAAAGCTGTAACCGATGGACTCCGCTATAATTCCGATGTAAAAGACTATAAGTCCTATTACGAACGGAAGAACGAACAGCCATCCGGCTCTTGCCTTTTTAGCACTCAGGGAGACTGACTTCTTGGGCACCAACCTTTTCATAAATGCGGAAAATTTATTTTCGCCCTGTGTTTTATCCATATCAGGTCAATCCTCCTTTCAGTTTGCGGAATATGCGAAGCTCTGCTTTGCAATTACCACATATTCGAGTGCGCCGGTTTCAACGATCACTCTGTCAGCTGTTGTGTTGATATACATAACCTTTCCGTCCGAACCGACAACCTTGAGTACGTTGTTCTGCTTCGGGATGGAGTTTACTGTATTTTCAAGCGTTTCTTTCGCACGTGCGATCTGCATTTCATTGCCGGACGCAACCGCGCTCTTATAGTTTTCATAAGCTGTCTCAAATGTTTCGAGACCGATCGTTGTGGGCTTATAAGCCGTTACAGCCTCAACCGAACTTATGGGGAGCTCTGTTTCCTTAATGTCTGACTTTTCAACAAAGCTCTTCGCGGGGATTGTGAACACGCCTTTTTCGCCTTCAACAACGACATCATAGCTGTTGTAGTTTATGAAGAACGTCTTGGACTTGCCGTTGTCAGCTTCATATGTCACGGAAACAACGTTCTTGACGTAGTTTCTGTTCATAACCGTTTCGCAAAGGTCGAGCGCGGCTTTTGCCGTGTTGTATGCTGCGAGCTTTGCAACCTCAACCGCCGTTGCGGCTGTCGGGTCTTTCTGGTCGGCAACGAGTCTGTCAACCTCGGCAACTGCCGCCTCATACTCTGCCCTTGCCTGCTTACATTCGGCTGTGAGTCTGTTATAGGTTCCGAAGAGAACGGAAGCAGATGACTCGTCAAGGCTGAGTGCCTTTTCAAAATCATGAGTTGTTATTGTTGCGTTCTGGAGCGATCCGATTGCGTCATTAAGCGTTTTATAGAACGATATGACCTGCGGGAGCCAGAGATCAAAGCTTACCGCGTAATATTCGGAAAGCATGCTGTCCTTGAGAAGGTCTGTGTTCTGATAGGAAAGTGTGAAGTAGAGTGCCGCGCCGTTCTCAAGAGACTTGAGAAGTCTGTACTGAACGTCGCCTTCGAGGTTCATCGGGGTGCCCGCATAGCTTACATAACCGTGGAGAACCATTCCCGTGAAAGGAACGGATGCCGTTGAAACGGAGAAGCCGCTGTTATCAAGGCTGAAGTCAACTATGTCTGTTACATAAGGAATCGTGAATGCGTTTCCGCCGGAAACAAGCACCTTACCATTGTCGGATTTAAGTCTCTTGAGGAACTCTTCCGTATAATACTTGGAATCCTCGCGGGTGATGGGGTCATCCTCATCAAAGTCGGACGAAAGCATCGAACCGAGAGACGATACGCCAATCGCGCCGACATTGTATTTGAGATATTTCTTTGCGAATTTATCATAGATAGCTTCAAAGGAGCCTGTCGAAACAACGTTCCTACTACCCATATTGAGTACCATCTGCCATACATAGTCATAATCACGAACCATCTTGTATTTGCCTATCATCGACTTTGCTGCATACTTCTTGAAGGAGAAGCCTGCGTTTGCGTCGAGGTAAGAAACACTTGCGAAGTCATAATCGGGATAGATCGTAGCGCCGTTTTCTTCGGCATATTTGAGCAACTTTTCAAAGCCCTTCTTGCCGCCGAGAACGCTCGGCCATTTGACCTTTGTTATAACGTTACCCGTCTCCGTCATAAGAATACGGACATCGTTTATATTGCTCTCGCCGAGGATATCGCACATTTTCTGAATATCTTCATAGGAGGTGAGAGCTTTTTTCTTTGATACGGGGAACGAAAGGAACTTTTCATATGCCGTTGTATAACCGAAAGTGTTTATATAAAGCGGCATTGATGCGTCATCTTCAAGTCCTTCGAGCTTTTCCATACCGCCGGTCTTTATAAGATAGTTTCTGTAAGCCGCCGCCATGCCGACATAAGACGGATAATAATAATCCGTTATGTTGTTCTTCTCTGCGGCAACAGGGTCTGTGAGAAGGAGATATCTTATCGTATAATTGCCGAGGTACTTTGTGTCAACCGTTCCGGAAAGTGCGGAGGAACCGCCGCCCGTACTCGAGCCGGAGGAAGCCGCCGCGGACGCTGTTGCGTCCACCTGCTTTACGGTAAAGTTTGCCGCGATCATGTTGTATTCGCAGCTACCGCCACCGCTCGCGCCGTAAACGTTTCCGATATAAGCCGTGATCGAAGCAAACGATTCGCCCTCAGTTATAACGCCGAGCCAGCCTGTCTTGTGGGCTACTATGTCCACCTTTGAGGAACGACCCGAACGCTCTGTTGTAACGGTTTCGTTGTAATACTGAGTGAGACCGAATACAGGGAAACGGTACTTTGCGATGTTTTCGTTTACGTCCGCGCTTGCAAGATCACCGCTTACATAGTCGGGGCCGTAAACCTTTCCGCCCTGCGATCCGTTTGTCTTGACGGTGCCGTCGTCATTGTAATACTCAATGAGCGTGCCGCTACCGTCCGGAATGAAGAGGTATCCGCCCGTTCTTGTGATGTTGCCCGTCGATTTTGTGGACGCACATCCGAAGTACGGAAGGAGCGCGATTGTTTCAAGAGTGTAGTTCGTTTCGTTGTAACGTATACTCTTTGAAGGGATGGAAGCGGAAAGTCCGTATTCGTCGATTGTGTATTCGACAGCAAGACGGAACAGTGCCGGTTCCTTCTCCTGACCTTCATACATCGTGAGCTCATGGTCATATTCGAGCTCGTCGTATGTGTATTCGGGGCAGTATTTTCTTATAAGCGCTTCAACATTCTTCTTTACACGTTCGCTTGCCTGATTGAGAACGTAAATGACCATGTCGTTATTTGCCGCAAGGCATTTATAACCGGTATCAAGGTCACGCCACATGCTGACAAGCGTTGCGTTTTTGGGGTCTGTCTGGTCGATGAGCTTATAGATATTGGCTGCGCCGTCTCTTTCACCGTTGATAAAGAACGAATTGAATGTGTTGAGTTCGTCCTTTGTCATATTGGATTTCTGAGCTTCAAGAACGTTGTATATCTTCTCTTCAAAGCGGCTCTTCTCTATATAATAAGGGACAAGTCGCTTCGATTCGACCGTGCCGAGCGCGTACTCAACACGAACGCCGTTTGTAAGCGTTTTGAAAGTGATCTGATCGCCGTTAAGGGCTGCGTCCTTGAAGGAGTTGAATATGCTTGTTTTCTGAGTCTCAACGTCCGTATAGGAGAGGATTATCTGAGAAAGCAATGCCTGACGGTGAGCGTCGTTTGTTTTTGTGT
>DHMB01000137.1:0-1147 GCA_002405565.1 Clostridiales bacterium UBA4653 | reverse complement strand
ACGCAACATCATAGGGGTTTGAGAACACATACTCACCTGTTTTGAGGTTTTTGAGCGCGAATTCACCGGATTTTCTGTCGAAATACATCTCGTATCCGTATTCGTCGCTTCTGTACATCATTTCCATCGTATCGACCTTTTTCTGTTGGTCTGTATACGATGTTGAGGTGTAGCTGTCAATTGCTACTTCGTCTGCTGCGTGGGCGGAAACACAGAAAACAGGTATCAGCATCAGCGCGGCAAGAAAAAGTGCCGCAATTCTTTTTATTTTCATGCAGGTTCCTCCCTTCTTATCTTTGCATGGCTATCTCTTCAATTATACCGGATACAAATCCAACCATCTTCTGAATGAGGTTGAAGAAAAGCATAACGATGAACATAATGAAGAGCATGCCGAGTATCGTGCCGAATGTTGCAAGAATGTTTTTGCCCATTGAGTAGCCGTGGGTTGTCATTGTGCCGAAGAAGATGAGAAGTCCTACCCAGATGAAGCCGATTGTGTTTACAAGTGTGAGCATTGAGCCCTCGCCTTCAACCGCAATGTTTGAAAGGATTGTCGTCGGTATCAGGGTGAGGGTCAGCGGAAGGAGCGAATACGATGTTGCTATGAAAATGTCTTTAAGCGTTCCTTCGCCGTCGAAAAGTGTCGTTACGCACCAGTTTGCAACGCACCAGAGCGCAAGCGGAACAACTACCGTCGCAACCGTATAAAGCATGTTGAAGCCGTTGCCGGAATACATTGCCGTGGGGTTGAAGATGTATGCCATGCCGACGGAGTTGTATATGATTGTTACACATGCAAGTGCCACATGGAATATCGCGCCTCGCATTGAACCGCGTTTTTCGTGCTTCAGATCCCAGAAGCCGTCAAACGGGTGCATTATCAGATGGAAGGCAAAGAGCACTTCCTCCCAGAAGGTACGTTTACCTCCCTTTGTTGTTACCGAGGCATTTTTCTTCTTTATCGCCGAGAAAGCCTTGACGAGAAGGAATATCACCACCGCCAGAACAGCAAGAACAACAAGGAAGTATTTCTCGACCCACTGTTTACGGAGCATCTTGAAACACTCGGAATAGTCCGTCGTGTCCGTCGCAGCCTTGAAATACGTCATTGCCTCTTTGTACTGGTTCTGAAGGAAGAGGTTTT
>DHMB01000119.1:162-3674 GCA_002405565.1 Clostridiales bacterium UBA4653 | reverse complement strand
AGGATTGGCGAGCGGCGAAATACACTCCTTCCGTCATTTTCTCGCGAAAATGCCACCCACCTTCTTCTCGGCGAAGCCTGCAAGGGTGCTCCGCACGCTTGCAAATCTCCCTCTCGGAGGGAGCCTTAAAAAGAAATGAGAAGCTTCTTGCTTCCTCCCGTCCCCGCAGGCACAAAAGCTCCGCACAATATAATAAACCCCGCGCGGAGCGCACCTTTTCTCTTCACTCTTCTCTCAGACAAAGGAGTTCTTATGAAAATCGAAACTTTTTCTCTCGGCACGGCGAACCCCGCCGTAAAGCTGACAACATATATCGCAGACGAAAGCGCGGAGAGCGCACGTCCCGCCCTTCTGATAATTCCCGGCGGCGGATACCGCATATGCGCGTATCTTGAAGGCGAGCCTTATGCGCTCGAATTCTGCGCAAGAGGTTATAACTGTTTCGTCCTCGAATATTCCGTTATGGGCGCGGCAAGATTTCCCTCCCAGCTCATCGAAGCGTCACTCGCGATGAAATTCATCCGCGACAATGCCGAAAAATACAAAACGGATAAAGACAGAGTGTTCGTCATAGGCTCTTCCGCAGGCGGTCACCTTGCGGGAATGCTCGGCACTATGTGGGACGACAAGCTCGTCACGGACGCAATCGATATGCCCAAAGGCTACAACAGACCGACGGGAATGCTTCTCTGCTATCCTGTCATAACTTCGGACAGAAAATATGCGCACGAGGATTCCTTCCGCAAGCTCATAGGCAACGAAAACCTCGGCAATGAATCGATGAGAAAAAAGGTCTCGATAGAACGTGCCGTAACGAAAAAGACCGTCCCCGCCTTCATCTGGCACACAAGGACGGACAGCGGCGTGCCCGTTATGAACTCGCTTCTTCTGGCGGAAGCGCTTGCAAAGAAAAATATTCCGTATGAGCTTCATATCTATCCCTCCGGCGGGCACGGAGAGTCGCTTTGCCAGAAAAATCTTAATTCCGAAAACAGCTACAACCGCGACTGGGTGCGTTGCGCCTGTCATTGGATGCGGTCGTTTGATAAATAAATTGCGAAAAGGCAGGAAAATATTATGCAAACAGAAGTTTTTCATCTTTCCGAAACCAATCCCGAGGTCAAGCTGACGGCTTATCTTGCGGGAACCTACGAACGTATTCCCCATAACGAAAAGCGCCCTGCGGTGCTCGTCATTCCCGGCGGCGGATACGCATACTGCTCCGCAAGAGAGGCAGAGCCTATCGCGCAGGAGTTTCTTGCGCACGGCTACAACACCTTCGTTTTCGATTACTCCGTAAACGGGGCGGCGGTCTATCCGTCACAGCTTATCGAAGCGTCGCTTGCGATGAAATTTCTCCGCGACAACGCCGAAAAGCTCCGTATCGACCCCGAAAGAATTTTCGTCATCGGCTTTTCTGCCGGCGGACATCTTGCCGCAATGCTCGGCACAATGTGGTATAAGGACTTTATCTATAAAGCAATCGACATGCCCTATGGCTACAATAAACCGACGGGAATGATTCTTTGCTACCCCGTCATCACAAGCGGCAAATATGCGCACAGGGGCTCGTTTGATACCCTCCTCGGCGACGGAAGAAACGATAAAAAGCTCCTTCATGAGGTATCCCTTGAATACGCCGTGACGAAAAAGACCGTCCCCGCCTTCATCTGGCACACCCGCGCGGACAAGACCGTCCCCGTCATAAATTCGATACTCTTTGCGGAAGCGCTTTCAAAGAAGGATATTCCTTATGAGCTCCATATCTATCCGGACGGCTGGCACGGAATGACTCTCTGCCGTGAATTCCTCGATACGGAAAACGAATACATCGGCGATTGGGTTCGCTCCTGCGAGCATTGGATGAAGAACACAAAATAAAACAAAAAAACAGGGCTTGCGCCCTGTTTTTTTATTTGAATATCGAATGAAAATTGTTTATTATCTTCTCGTCCGTGCCCTCCGGAAGGCCCGTCATTTCGTTCATGTCAACCATTGCGAAAAGCACATATTCGCCCTCGCTTTCGCAGATGACCGTATCGGCGGAGGTGCATATGTTCCATACAAGATTGCAGTTTTCGCGCAAATTTTCCTTGAACTCTTCGACGGGAACCGTGCCGTCAAGCCGGAAAACGTAAACAATAAACGGCAGACAGCTTATTTTCGGAGCGGCAAACGCGCCGGAGGCGATACCGTCAATCTCCCAAGCATTGAACCCCGCCATGTTTTTGCCGCTTGCGGAACCATAATAAAGGCTCATTTTTGTCGTTCCGCGGACAGTCTTTTTTACCATTCCCCTTGTCGACGGCAGCGCCGAGCAGGAAACAACCGCGAGCATTGAAAGCGCAAGAATCAAAGCCAATAATCTTTTCATTGATTTTTCTCCTTTTTCTTCATTTCCTTCGGTTTGAAGGTGCTGTCGCTGATGTCCTCCTTGAAGCCCTCGCCGATTGTTTCCGTCGAGTCGCCGAGGACGATGAACGCACGCGGGTCGACTGATTTTGCAATCGATTTCAGCAGGAATATCTCATTCTTTTTGACGACGCAAAAAACGATTTTTTTCTTTTCCTTCGTATACCACCCCTCGCCGTCGATGAGGGTCACTCCTCTGCCGATTTTCTCGGAAACGGCGGAGGCGATTTCGTCATGTTTGGACGAGAAAATGAACGCCATTTTGGATTTATCAAAGCCGCCTGTCACAAGCTCTATTGCCATTGACGACATAAGCACGGAAACAAGCGAATAGAAAACGGAAAGAAAATTTTTCATTGCGATTGCCGCGCCGATGATTACGACAGCGTCGACTATTGCAATCAGCTTTGCCGTCGATACATTTTTTGCTTTCAGCTTGATGAGCAGAGCGACAAAGTCCGAGCCGCCCGTCGTAAAGCCCCTGTAAAGCATGATACCTATCGCCGCGCCGAGCGATATTCCGCCGAAAATGGCGCATAGAAAGGCGTTCTCTTCCGGCTGGGGAAACGCCGTCGGCAAAAATTTTATAAAGTCAATCGCAAGCGATGTGACGGTTATCCCGATGAAGCTCTTTATTCCGGAGCGATACCCGTAGAAAATACAGAAAAGCAACGCCAGCGGGACGTTTATCGCAATTATCATAAGACCCGTGGGAAGTCCGAAAAGGACGTTGAGCACCTCGGCGACGCCACCCGCTCCCCCGATGAATATTTTTCCCGGCAAAAAGAACATATTGTAAGCAACGGCAAAGAGAAGTCCGCTCAGGACAAGCGTGCCGACGTCGAGCAGAAGCCCCTGCAGTTTTTTGCTTTTTAAGTTCATACATTTCCTCCCGCAAGTATTTTTCATGTCACAGGCGAATAAGTTTATATTGTCCGTAATTTATTATACACAAAAATCGGGAGAAAACAACTGTTTTATGTCCAGACTGAGTAAATTCGTTAAAAGCGCGCTGCTTCTGGGCGCGGTTTCCGTTTTCATGAGAACGGTCAGCGTTGTGTTCAACGCTTACATCGCCTCCCGCATAGGTGCGGGCGGAG
>DHMB01000119.1:0-134 GCA_002405565.1 Clostridiales bacterium UBA4653 | reverse complement strand
CTTACGTTGCGTCAAATATCGGCGCGGGCGGCATGGGACTGTTCTCTCTTATAATGAGCGTTTATGTTTTTGCCGTCACGCTTGCGGGGTCGGGAATAAACCTCGCCGTGACAAGACTTGTGACGGAGGCAATG
>DHMB01000121.1:17901-18063 GCA_002405565.1 Clostridiales bacterium UBA4653 | reverse complement strand
CGACCTCGGCGAAAAGCTCCCGGACGAAGCGTCGCTCAAGCTCCTCGAGCAGACTCCCGCCGCCGCTCTCGGCTCATGCAGAAAGAAGCTCCCGAAGCCCGAGGACGACCCCGCGACTTTTGAAAAGCTCATTGAAATCTTCAAAAAATATGACATCCGCTA
>DHMB01000121.1:15630-17810 GCA_002405565.1 Clostridiales bacterium UBA4653 | reverse complement strand
CGATGGATACCGTCGCAAAGCTCTCCCGCTATTGCGCCTCCGTCGGCTTTGATATGCGCGTGATGGGCGTGCCGAAAACAATCGACAACGACCTCGCCGGCACGGATCATACCCCCGGCTTCGGCTCCGCCGCAAAATACATTGCGGCTGTAACGCAGGAAATCCTCCTCGATACGGCTGTTTACACGGTCAAAGCGGTCACGATAATCGAAATAATGGGGCGTGACGCAGGCTGGCTCACGGCGGCTGCGGCTCTTCCCTCTCTTTCCGGCATAGCTCCCGACCTCGTTTATCTCCCCGAAGTCCCCTTCGATTACGACAAATTCTATGAGGACATTGCGGCGGCGTTTGAAAAGCATCCGAACGTTGTCGTTGCGGTTTCGGAAGGCGCGCGCACGGCAGACGGAACATACGTCGGCGAAGGCACGCAGAGCGGTGCTGTCGACGTTTTCGGTCACAAATATCTCTCCGGCACGGGAAAAGCGCTTGAGCTTGCCGTCAAGGAAAAGTTCGGCTGCAAGGTTCGTTCGATCGAGCTTAATCTCCCCCAGAGATGCGCCGCGCACATCCGCTCAAAGACGGACATTGAAGAATCCGTCATGGTCGGCAAGGCGGCGGCAAATTATGCCGTCGGCGGAGAGACTGGCAAGATGACCTGCTTTGTACGCACGTCAACCGAACCTTACAAATGCGAAGCCGGACTTTGCGATATCGCCTCCGTTGCGAACGCTGTCAGAAGCGTGCCGAGAGAATTCATCACGGAACGCGGAAACAACGTCACGGCTGAATGTGTAAATTATATCGCCCCACTGATAATGGGCGAAGCGGACTGCACATATAAAAACGGTCTGCCCGATTTCATAACCCTCAAATAATCGGGGATGTACGCATACGAAAAGAAAACAAAATATTCATATGCCTTCCGCACGCCCGAAGAGCTTTCTTATATCTGCCGCAGAAACGCGCTGAACATCCCCGTTTCAAAGGATATTTCCCCGCTGTCGCGGGAAGTGACAGTCCGTACGGGAAACGGCGGGCTGACCCTGAAAAATGCCATTGCAGTCCATCCGATGGACTGTCTTGACGCTCTTCCGGACGGCTCTCCGTCACCGATGGCAAAAAGAAGATGGCTTCGTTTTTCCGCCTGCGGCGCGTCGATGATATATTGCGGAGTCGCGTCCGTTTTTCCGCGGCACGGCGGTGGCGAGCTCTGTATTTCAAGCGATAATACACAAGAGTATAAAACGATAATAAACGAGATGAGGACAGGATATTCTCCTGTTCTCATTTTGCAACTTTCGGCGAACGGAGCACCGGCAGGAACGGACAAAAGCCTTCTCCCTTCTCTCTTTGCAAGGTCTGCCGCGACGGCGTTTGAGGCAGGCTTTGACGGAGTTGACATAAGGCTTCCCCGCGGCGGATATTCGCAGTCCGAATACAAATCCCTGCTCTACGAAATTCTTTCCGCCGTGTCAGCCGTGTCGCCGGAGTGCGGCGTGCTGTCGCTGAGATATATCTCGGACTTTTCCGATACAGACCCGGATTTTATATCCGCTCTTGCCGGAATCGGGCTCTCTGTCATAAGCGTCACGGCGGGGTCGCAGGAAGAAGAACCGGATGTCTGCATGCCCGCAAACATACCGCAAAGCAGCCTTTCAACCTCCCCTTTGACGGCTGCCGAAAAACTGCTTTCGGAGTCGCAAAGGATAAAAATGCTTGTGCCGGACGTCTGCGTCATGGCGTCGGGTCTCAGCTATTTCAAAGAGCTCGCCCCATTTGTCGCGTCAGGCGCGATTGAAAGCGGCATGTGCGACATGGTCGGTTTCGGGAGGATGGCTCTCGCGAGCAGTAGCTTTGCCGACAATTTCATAAGCGGCAGGACGGACGCGAAAAAGTCGTGCGTTGCCTGCGGCAAATGCACAAAGCTGTATCTTTCCGGAGAGACAGTCGGCTGTCCCGTCCGCGACCAGAGCATATATCTTCCCCTTCTGCGCAAGGTCATGGGCAAAAAACAAAAAACCCGAAAAGCCTTGTGTTGACGGGATTTTTGCAACTGTATACATTTGTATAAATTCATAAAAACAAAACGGCGCGTTCCCTGCGGAACGCGCCGTTTTTTGTTTGTTTTTATTTGATTTCCGAAACGGTAAAGCCTTCCGAAACAGCAATTAAGCCGACAT
>DHMB01000121.1:13674-15588 GCA_002405565.1 Clostridiales bacterium UBA4653 | reverse complement strand
GCCGACATCGCCGCTCGTGAAAAATTCTTTTCCTTTGCGATAGATTAAATCCGCTCCGTCGATTGAAATGTCATCGCCGAGACTGTCCGCAATGAATATATCAGACGCCGAAAGCGCCGTTTCAAAGCACGAAAGCTCCTCCGAATATGCAAACAGCATGTCCGTCGCCGCTTTGCAGAGACCGTCCTCGGGGCTTACATATCTCGTCCTTGAAGTGCCGTCGGCATAAACATAAAAGTCATACATTTCGCCCGCGGAGAGCCCGAAATCGCGCATGCAAACCGACGCGCACGCCCTGTTCATTTTGAAAGTCGCGGCGCGATAAAGCGATTTTCCATCACGCACGACAATGTCGGACGAGATTTCCTCCGAGCCTCCGAGATATCTTGTATAGCCGTCGTAGCTCGTAATATAACCGTTTTCAAAGCCCGCCGCGATTATCGTGTCGGCGATATAGTCGATTATAAGAGCGTCTTTCAGCCAATAAAAATCAAGATAATTTTTAATGCCGTTTTCGTCCATAAGCGATTTGTAGTCTTCCGACATTGTAAGCTTTACTTTGCAATCGCCGAGGAGTTCAAGACGTATATCTCCCGCATTTATAAGCGCGGTCACCTTTGAAAAATAGTCGCGTATTTCATCATTTTCATAAGGATCGTGCGATTTTGCCTCTTCATCGTCCGTGCTGTCGAGCAGATCCGCATAGTCATAATAAACAGGCGCGAGATAAAGCAATTTCAGCTTTTCCCCGTCCATTTTTTCAAGCGCCGAATAAAGCAGACCGTCAACCTCAACCTCTTCGCCGACGTGACGGCTTATATAAGCCACATTTTTCACGTCGCCGCGCAGAAATTCGTCGTCAAAAACGAAATATGCCTTTTCCATTGCGTCCGTATACAGCAGGGAGAGCTGTTTGTATTCCGCGCTCGCGGAAAGATTGCCCGAGCCGATGTCATACATAAACCTGAAATCGTCGCCGCAGGTATACGCTCTGTCGCTTCTGACGCTGACCTCGCGCCAGCCGCTTTCGCCCGAAAAAAGCAGATTTGCCGCATAGGCAAAAGCCATTGCCGCGATTATTATAAGCGCAACAATGGCTATTATTCTTCCTGTCGGATTTTTTTCTTCAAGCTCTATTTTTGTAACGGGCTTAACGTCCGGAGTGCGTTTTTCGCCTCCGAAAAATCCTCTGCCTTTACTCATATCTTTTCACCGTCAAAGCAATGCCAGAAGCAGG
Source organism: Clostridiales bacterium UBA4653 (assembly GCA_002405565.1). Lineage (GTDB taxonomy): Bacteria > Bacillota > Clostridia > Oscillospirales > CAG-272 > CAG-841. Next base: position 14,351 of record DHMB01000121.1, on the reverse strand, counting down.
CATATCAAGAACAGCAAAAGCAGTCCGCCGCGCAGAATAAGCCCTATTATCGAGCCCTTCCTGCATGCCTTGAAGTTACGGATATGCTTGTGATGCTTGAACATCGCGCCCGCGATGAGCCCTGTTATCGGGAGGAAAAATCCTCCGACAGAATACCAGAGGCTGCCCGTATCATGAAGAGGTGTTTCGAGAATGATCTCTCTCGCCGCCGCTTCCTCGGCTCTTTCGTCATCCGTTGTTTCAGTTGACGTTGTGCCGGCGGGGGCAATGGTGACAGATTTGATGGGCTCACCCTTCTCTCTTATCGCCTTGTATTCTTCAATTTCCTTTTTATTACCGAAGATATAATGGTCATGACCGATATATGTCATTTCGGGCTTATCTTCGCTGTAATCATGAACGGAAGGATCATAAGTAAAGAGAACCTTGTTCTTTTCAAGCTCGGGATCCGGTATCGGTATTGCCGATATAAGCGAGCGCGTGTATGGGTGGAGCGGATAATTGAAGAGCTCTTCCGCCGTCGCAATTTCAACTATATCGCCTTTGTAAATAACGCCGATATGATCCGAAATAAAGCGGACAATCGAAAGGTCGTGCGCGATAAAGAGGTATGTCGTTCCTCTTTCCTTCTGGAATTTTTTCAGAAGGTTGAGCACCTGTGCACGGATGGAAACGTC
>DHMB01000121.1:12327-13563 GCA_002405565.1 Clostridiales bacterium UBA4653 | reverse complement strand
GCGATGCCGATACGCTGGCGCTGACCGCCCGAAAACTCATGCGGGTATCTTGTCAGATGTTCGGGGAGAAGTCCGACCTCGTTTATCATGTTTTCAACCTTGCGGACTCTGTCAGCCTCGTTTTCAAAGAGGTGGAAGTTGTAAAGTCCTTCGGAAATTATATAGTCGACCGTTGCGCGTTCATTGAGCGACGCCGCAGGATCCTGGAATACCATCTGGATATTACGGATGACCTCACGGTCGAGTGAATACGGAATCTTTCCGGAAATGCGCACGCCTTTATAGTCGATCTCGCCGCCGGCGCAGGGGTTAACCCTGATGACCGCGCGACCGATTGTCGTTTTTCCGGAGCCGGACTCACCGACGAGCGAAAACGTCTCGCCTTTGAGAATGTCAAACGAAGCATTTTTCACCGCCTTCACGGCGCGGTCGCCTTTTCCGAATGTTATGTCAACATTTTTAAGAGAAAGAAGTATTTCCTTGCCTTCACTGTTCAGCGGCCCGTGTTCAGGCAAGTGATTTACCTTACGTTCGGTATTTTTATTTTCTTTTTTCACAGCCTGATTCTCCTATATGTTAAATGCTTTTGTAAGTTTTTCGTGGATATCACGGATAGCCTCCGGCTTTTCAACCTTCGGTGCTCTCGGGTCAAGGAGCCATGTCTTTGCGTAATGCGTATCGGTCACGCGGAACATGGGCGGCTCTTTGAGCGTATCCACTTTGAGACAATAGGGGTTTCTGGGAGCAAACGGGTCGCCGACGATACGGTTGTAAAGTGACGGCGGGGTACCCGTGATCGAATAGAGCTTTGTGTCCCTCTGCGCAAGCTGAGGGAGTGACGAAAGCAATGCCCATGTATAAGGATGACGCGGGTCATAGAACACCTCATCAACCTTTCCGAGCTCAACGACCTGTCCCGCATAAAGCACGGCAACTCTGTCCGCAACGTTTGCAACGACGCCAAGGTCATGCGTGATGAATACGATTGTATATTTGAATTCCTTCTGAAGGTCTTTCAGGAGCTTCAGTATCTGCGCCTGGATTGTAACGTCCAGAGCCGTTGTCGGCTCGTCGCAGATAAGAATCTTCGGCTGACAGGAAAGCGCTATCGCGATAACTATTCTCTGTCTCATACCGCCGGAATACTGGAAGGGATAATCGTCAAAACGGTTTTCCGCATTCGGTATACCGACTTTTTTCATGAGAATGAGCGCGCGGGCTCTCGCCTCAACCTCC
>DHMB01000121.1:0-12261 GCA_002405565.1 Clostridiales bacterium UBA4653 | reverse complement strand
CGAGCACTTCTGGTGCTTCATGATAATGGAGGTTATCTGCTTGCCGATTGTAATTATCGGGTTGAGAGATGTCATCGGATCCTGGAAGACCGTTGCGATCTTCTTTCCGCGGATCTGACCCCAGTCCTGCGAATACTGAACCTTTGCAAGGTTGATAATGCAGGTGCCATGGAGTTTTTCATCCGTTTCGTCAAGATATCTGACTCTGAACACCGTCGAGTCGAATATCGAGTTTCTCACGTCCTCCGAGCCGAGATCAGCGCCAATCTGCATTGCCTTTTTCAGGCTCTTTTCGAGCGATCTTATGAGCTTTATGCGCTTGAAAAATCCGTAACGACCGACAGAAAGATAAACTTCCTTTGCGAGCACGTCGTTTCTTGCAAGCGTTTCCCCGCCGACTTCGCCCGAAATTTCCTTTGCATATCTGAGCTTCAGCGCAGCCATCTTCTTTTCAAAGTCGCGGAGATAGCCGACATCCGCCTTCGCCTCTTTGCGACGCCACTTTGCAAGCGCCGCTTTCTCCGCGCGGAGCTTCTTTATCTCGGAATCATAGTCCGAAATGCGCTTCGAGACCTCTTTGACTCTGTCTTTTTCCTTTGAAGGGTCGATTGTCTGTCTGAGGTTGAAGTCCTCTGTTCTCTTGAACATGAGGTCTGCAATCTTTTCGTCAATCGCTTCGATTTCATCGCCGCTGAGACCGAGCTTATCGCGTCTCTCTGCCTTAAGGGCTACTATTTCCTTATAAGTCTCCGAACCGAGTTCGAGCTTTGAATAGCGGTTCAGTCTTTTTCTTATACCGGATACGAGCATGCGGTCGACTTTGCCCTTCTTTACGCAGGTATCGGCAAGCTCTTCATCATTGAAGATAATGCTGCCGCTGTCGACAAAGCCGTTTTCATCGAGCATGCCGGCAAACGTTTTTGTAAACACGGATTTACCGGATCCCGACTCACCGACTATCGCAATCGATTCGTTTTCATAAATGTCAAGCGATATTCCTCTGATGGCGGTCAGTATTCTTCCTCTGACGCGGAATTTCACCACAAGATCCTTTACGGAGAGCAAAACTTTGTTATTTTCCATTCGTCTTTACCTCCCCGATCAGGTGTGCGTTCTGGGATCGGAAGCGTCGCCGAGGTTCTGTCCCACAACGTAGAGCACAACCGTGATTATCGACGCCACTGCAACAGGGCACCAGAATTCAGCCTCAAATCCGGGCGTGAGCATTGAGCCCTCAGCCTCGTAAATGAGTTTACCGAGCGACATATCGGACATCTGAAGTCCGATATACGAAAGGAACACTTCGTATGAAATATAAGAAGGAATTTCCGTTGCGGCAAGCGTAACTATTACGGAAACCATGAACGGAAGGATGTTCTTCATCGCTATGCGGAAGGTCGACGTGCCGAGACACTTCGACGCAAGGTTATATTCCCTGTCTCTGATGATGATGACCTGAGTTCTTATAAAGTACGCAATGCCCAGCCATCCCGTGATCGTCAGCGCAAAGACCATCGTCCAGAAGCTGGCGGAAAGTATCATTACAAGCACGGAAATGAGAAGGATATAAGGGACGTTACCGATGATGTTATAGACTTCCGTCATAATGACGTCAACACGCTTGGAAAGTCCCCATACGGCGCCGATTATAACGCCGACCGTCATATTGATGAGCGCACAGACAAACGCAAGGGAAAGCGATATTCTCGCGCCGCTCCAGAGTGCGTCAAACGTCGACTGACCGACGCTTCCCGAACCGAATATCCAATGGATACTGAAGCCGAATTTTTCAATCGCGAGCTTCGGCGAAAGGTGCTTTGCGCCCTCAACCATGAGGTTTGCATACTTGTCATAGCCCGAGAACATCGGGTAAACATACGCGAATATAACGAGCACCGCGAGGATTGAAAGGATTATGATGTTTATCTTCTTCTTGAAGAAAACTCTCATAACCGAGCGCCAGTATGAATAACGCGGAGCCGTGATTTTTTCCGCTTCCGCTTCGCTGTTGTCCACATGGGAAAACAGCTCTTCGTCCGTCATACCGAATTCATCGAGAGAAACGAGTTCTTTATTCATATCTGTCACCTCGCTTTGCTTGAAAATGAAATTCTCGGGTCAACCAGAGCCATCAGTATATCGCCGAAAATTATCGAAAGTATCGAAAGAGTTGCATAGAACATTGTAAGCCCGACTATAACGCCGTTATCATAAGTGTTGATAGCCGTTGTGAGGAGGTTACCGGCACCGGGAACGAGGTATACACGCTCCGTTATAATTGCGCCGGAAAGCGCTCCGAAAACGCTCGCGGGGATACCGTGAACTATCGGGATGACCGCGTTCTTCAGGATGTGCTTGGAGAATATCTCTCCCTCCGAAAGACCGCCCGAACGCGCAAACTTGACGTAATCCGAGTTCATCTGGTCAACCATGTAACGGCGGAGCCATTTCATAAGTCCCGCGATCGAAGGAAGCGCAAGAGAGACTATCGGAAGGATATACATCATCTTCGTCTCGCTTTCCATAAGGAACGAGGTCGGAAGTCCGATCTTGCCGCCTATCGCCTTGAACATGAAAATGTAAGCCAGGGACGGCACCGCCAGGATGAACACGATATAAATCGTGCCGATTTTGTCAACAAGCTTATCCTTCTTTCTCGCCATGATTATGCCGAGAGGAATTGCAAGGAAATATGACATTATAACCGCGATTATGCCGATTATAAACGAATATCCGAGCTTCGAGTGATTGTTTTTGATCGAGCCCGTGTTGATATAATCGTCGACATAGCGATCGGAATAGATGTCTGCCGTGTCCTTTGCGCCCGCATAGGCATATGTTGCGGAGTGAAGATCATATGCGCTGTCTTCAACAAATCCTGTGGGGTAGACCGTTTCTGATTTTATATAAGCACCCTGAGACTGAGTCATCGTCTGGAAAACGTCAACATTGCGGTTTACGGAAATCGAAACACCGAGGTTGATCTTCACCAGATTCTGATGAACATAAGGGAATTTATTGTCGAAGTAAACAAGATATTTATATTTTGTGCCGTTTCCGATGATTGCGGGCGAGAATTTGTCTTTCACGATCTCTCCCGTTTCCGGCATTGTGTTATATACGGGGTCATAAAGAGTGAAGCTGAGCCCTCTGTTTTCGAGCTCCTGATCTTCAACATAATGAATGTTGTCAACAGAAACGATTCTTCCGAAGAAAGCAAGCATTCTTTTGATCATCGGAGTATTTTTATAAGCAAACAGCTGCTGTTTGCCGCCGCTGGCAACCTTTTTGGACGAAACCATCACAGCGTCCAGACGGACAACAGTATACCCTATCGAGTCGCAGTATTCCTGAAATTTTTCCGTATATTCCTTTACGATTTCGGGATCTTTGTCCGCCGTGCGTCCGATCGAAGTCGCCGCGGAACGTGTCTCCTCGTCAATTTCGCCCTCTTTTTTGAGCGAATTAAGATAGTCGTTATATGTGAAATAGTCAAGATAGCCGAATTTTTTCCATTGCGAATATTTATATATCTCACGGTCGTTGTTGACTCGCTTTGTGAACGTGCCGTCATTGGCAAATATGAGCTCGCGGTCCATAAAGGTATAAACCAGAAGCATAACTATCGCAACGACGATTACCACGGAAATAACCCCGTGAAGCAACCGTTTCAGTAAGTATTTTGTCATAAGCCGTATTCTCTCATTATATGCATAATAAGGGGACAGAAAAAATCACCGTCCCCTTATTATGACTGTTATTTATTTAATTTTTATTAAGGCAAAAAATCAATAAAGACCGATGCTCTTCGTCATGTAGCCGTCGCCGTCCGGGAGCATTGTATCAAGATAAGTGGAAGGATCACCATAGTCAGGGCCCCAACCGGAGTTATCCATGATATTGTAGTTCATGCCGTCGCCCGTGGACGGATAATAGCCTGCATAGTACCAGTTAAGAGCGTTTGAACCGCCGCACTTGATAAGTCTTACTTCAACAAGTCCTTCAAGAGAAGACTCGATGGACTGCTTGAGAGCGTTTGCTCTGTTGGAGTATGTCTGGCTTACATCGTAGTAAGGAAGTTCAAGGATGATCGGGTTTTCCTTGGAGATTTCAACGCCTTCTGCCTTGAGCTCTTCGATAGCCTTCTTGAGGTTTTCGCGAGCATAGTCAACGTTGTACCAGCCGTCAAAGCCTGCGGAAGAACCGACGCCTTCGTCAGCCGTGGGATCCCAAACCTTAACCTTTATGCCGTCAGCGTCAAGAGCCGCCTGAAGGATCTCGCCATAATATGTGCCCTTCTTGAATGTCTTGTCCGCTCCGCCGATCTCGACAGTTACGTCTTCCTCGAGGGATACGAACGTGCCGGGAACGTAAGAGTTAACAAGGTTTGTATACTTAAGGTCGTCGCCCTGCGTCGTTGCGTTGTAAACGCCACGGTCGAGAGCTGTTACAATTGCAAGACGGAAGTTCTTGTTCTGCATTGCGAGGTTCGTTCTGACCTTATCCATGTCGTTCATTTCGGAAACTGCAACAGTTGCGTCGTTGAAGTTAGCGTAAGCCGCACGGTAGAGGTTGAGGAACATCGGGTAAGCAGTTGCGTCTGTACCGGAAACGTAAGCATATTTATCAAACATGCCGTCTTCCTTAGCCTTTGCGATAGCCTGAGTGTTGAGACCTGCGCCTGCAAATGTGCCATCCTTCATGAGACCATATGCCTCCGTGGGGTCCTGACCGTCAATGAATCTCCAAACGATCTTCTTGAGGTTTACGTTGTCCTTGTTCCAGTATGTGGGGTTGAGATCGAATACGATGGAGTTCTTCTCTGTTGCGGATGTTACGAGGTACGGACCGCAGTAAGCGATGTTTTCAAAAGAAGTGCCGTATGTGTATGTGTCCTTCTCTTTTGCTGCCGCATATTCATCAAGACCGAAAGCGCCGCCCTTTGCCTGGAAGTACTTTACGCTGATAGGAGCGAAGCAGCCGTATCCGAGCATTGTTGTGAAGAACGAGCAGGGAGCTTCGAGAGTATAAACGAGCGTGTAATCATCAACAGCCTTAACACCAACCTCGTTGAAGTCTGTGATTTCGCCTGCCATGTACTCTGTTGCGTTCTTGATCTTTCCGTCAACGAGGAATTCAAGACCTTCCTGAGCGTCCATCATGTGCTGCATGCCCTTTACAAAGCTATTTGCAGTAACGTCCTCGATAACGTTGCCCTGATAGTCAACCCATTTAACACCCTTACGGATGTGGAATGTGTATGTGAGACCGTCTTCGGAAACTTCATAAGACTCTGCGAGCGCGGGTCTCTGAACGTTTTCAACGTCGTACTCAAGAAGTCCGTCGTAAGTGTTTACGATAGCTTCGGAGTCAGCAGCCTGCGATGTTGCAAGCGCGTCCCATACTGTGGGGTCGGATGTGTATCCGAAAGTATATACGTCGTTGAGCTCATAGCCCTTGCCTGTGAGATAGCTCTTTGCCCAAGCCTCATATGTGCCTGTGCCCTTGAGCTCTGCCCATTTAGCCTTCATCTCGTCACGGACTTCGGGTGTAAGCGGATCGCCCTTGACGATGATAGCCTGATGGAATCTGTCGGAGTCGTTGCCCCAGAGTACGGAAGAAATCGTATAGGGAGCAACTCTGGATATAGCGTAGTTACCGCCCTTTGAAGACGAGGGGAGCATTACGCCCTGACCGAGAAGCTTAGCCTCTGCAATTGCCATGAGAGCAAATCTTTCGGATGTGCTCTTAGCTGCGAGAGCTTCCTGATAGTATTCGTTGAATTCTCCGAGAACCTTCTGATAGAGATCGTCGGAAACTTCTGCGTGGGTCTTGCCTGCGTAGGGATCCGTGGGTGTTTTGGGTTCCACTACTGTTGAGCCGCCTGTTGTTCCGTTTGTTGTTGTGCCGTCTGTTGTGCCGGAGGGCGTTTTGCCACCGTTGCAGGACGCAACCGCAAGAGCAACCATACAAAGAGCGAGGACAAGAGCCAAAATCTTTGTGATTTTCATGTGTGTTTTTCTCCTTTTCATAATATTTTTTATTCTGTTTCCCTTTGGGAAAACGGAATTACCGCCGATAGCTTTGTTTAGTATGAGCAAAAGGCGGTATATCATTCACTCATTTGTTTTTCAAACCTATGAATAATATTTTATACATTCTAACAAATCGACGGTTGTTTGTCAATATTTTCGCAAAAATAATTTCACAATATAAGCATTTTTATTCAAAAAAACGGAGTTTGAAATAATAATTTTTAATGTGTTTGTGCAAAAAATGCAATTTTTTTCTGTATTTCGCGGGTAAAGCAGAAATAGCGGTGAATAAAAATGCGTTTGAAACGTATTTTTATAAATATTTATTCATACAAAAAAACACGGCGGACATTTTTTTGCCCCGCCGTGTTTTTTCGCGCGATTTTAATTTATTTCGGTCACAACTCCCATGAAAATCGGGAGGTTTGTGTTGCAGTCGACAATATAATAGACAAACGGTCTGTCGAGCTTCACTTCAACGGTCTTCTTCGGCATGACAGCACCCTCGCTGATTCCGACGAGCGTCACAGCCGCGGCTCTCGTTCCCGCCTGCGTCATTTCGATATGCGTTTTGTGAATCACCTGGTTTATATAGAGGTTGCCGGCAGACGAAGTCCCTATGCCCGAAAAGTCCGCTTCTGCCGGAGAGAACGCCTTTTTCAGTCCCATCGAATCAAGCGCTTTATAGAGGTCTATATTGTAGTCATATTCGAATTTCGGAAGATATACGTTTGCGTTGCAGCTGTAATCGTTTTTCCTTCCGGAAAGAATCTGCCCGAGCTCATCGCCCGTGAGAGAATTCACATAGTCGATGACGTCGCCGTCAGGCAGCATTGCAACAAAGGCATAGTTTCCGGCATAATATTTGCGGAAGCCGACAGCCCCGTTTGCGCTGATATATGTCTCCGTGCTTTTCATAAAGGTTACCTTGTTTTCCGTCTTGTCATAAGCCGTGAAGGTTCCCTTTACGCATTGATAGTCGTTATATTGTTCAGCCCAGAGCGCGTCGAAGACAAGCGCGTTTATAAGGAACATGACCGCATTCGGGTCGATGGCGTCGATAATCTCGTCAATCATGTCGTCCGTGTGTTCTTTGACCCATTTATTGATTTTGTCAACGGTTCTCTGATCGAAGAAGTCTTCTTCATACGCCTGCGCGTCGTAATAGCTCTTGTTTACCTGCAAAAAGTCGTCGTGAACAGCTATTCTGCCGTCTTTTCCGAACCAGATCGAATTCGCAAGCTCAACCTTCGCCTTGTCACCGCTGTAAAGCGAGTGCGCTAGCGTATAAAGATATGCGTTTGCCTCATCGACAGAAAATCCGAACAGCTTTTCAAATTCTTCCTTCGTTTCCCCGTTTGCGCCGTTTGCCGTCATTCCGAGAGCTATTATCACGGAAAGCGGCGAGACGAGCGAACTCTTTTGATTTTCATCGAGCGTGCTCTGCATAAGTCTGACGGCAAAATCAAGCATACCGCTTTTGAATTTGTCGTCAGCGTCCTTGCCTTCGACCTCGATTGCGACGAAGTCCTTCAAAAGGTCGCCTGCGGCTTTTGCGCCCGTCGGCTCAACCTTTGGAATGTCGCCCCTCGTCACCTTCGGCTCGACTTTTGTCTTTGCGCAGGAGCACAGCACAAGAGCGAGCATCGAAAGCGCAAGTATCATTGCGAAAATTCTTTTCATTGCGGGAAATCCTCCTTAATATATTATAGTGCGTTACATTCAGTGAATGACGGTGAAATAAACGGCTTTCAGCCTTTCGGAATACTTCTCATCGGAAGAACTGCCGGCAATCTCAAAGCGGACGGTCACCGTGGCGTTGTCCGTTTCCCATCTGTATGTGACCGACTCGCCCGACAGTCCCTCTCCTTCTCCGCCGAGAGCATTGCGTATCTCCGCATACGACATTCCCTTTTTCAAAGTGACGGATTTACCGCCGACCGTGACATCCACGCGTTCGCCGGATTCTGTGCCCGCAGTCTCCGTTTGTTGCGACAACGTCGTGTCGGGGGCGCGCGAAGCCGACGTCTGCGCAGTTACAGCCTCTGTGAAAAGCGGGGTCGTTGTTACCATTGTCGCCATCGTTTCGGTTGAGCTTCCCGTCGGGAAATACGGTCTTGTCGTCGTATATTTTACGGACGTTTCCCATCCCTCCGGAGTTCCGGACGCAATTGACGTATAATCGCCTCCGGCGTTATCGTAAGTCGGCTTATCGGTCGTTGCCATTCCGTCCGCAAAGGACGTGCTGTCCGGCCCGTAAGGAATGCTTTCATCCTTATTCTTTGAAGCCGTTCCGAGCGCGACAAGCATCGGCGCGATGACAACGGCAAAGCAAGCCGCAAACGTCGCAAGCTTTTTAAGTCTCAGCTTTCTGACCTTCTCCTCTGCCGCCTTCTTTTCGGCTTTTTCATAAACCGTGCGACGGAATTCATTCATATCCTTCATACCGACTCTATCCCCCTTTCGGCAAGCACTTTTTTCAGAGCTTCCTTGCCCCTGTAAAGCAGATTTGCGGTCTGCCTTTTGTTTTTCTTCATTATAATACATATCTCATCGCCCGAAAAACCGTAAAAATAGGTCAGGCGGAGTATCTGCGCGTATTCGCTGTTTATTGTTTCAAGCGCTTCGCGAACTACCTTTGCCCGCTCATCCGATATGAGCTTTTCTTCAAGCAGCTTTCCGTCCGATATGCTTTCTTCGTTTTCGCTTATATCGGAGTCGGCAAAGCGTTTTCGCTTTCGCAGTCTGTCGATTGCCTTGTTTCTTGCGACGGAGAAAAGATAAGTTTTCAGCGAGCAGCCGAAGGAATACCTGTTTTTGTGGACAATGAGCTCCGCAAAGGCGTCTGCGGCGATATCCTCCGCGTCGGCAAAGTTTTTCACCGTACCGTAAACGAAAAATATCAGCGCGTCATGATATATATCCATTATTTTGTCAAAAGCCGTCTCGTCGCCGCCGAGCCACTTTTCATAAAGCTCTGCGCCAATGTCCTTTCCGGACATTCCGGCTCCGATATTTTCATTTTCCGGCATATTCTTTTCTCCTTTGCCCATTAGTCGCGCAAGCGACGAGATTATCTCATCGGCTGACGAAAAATTTTCATTTTTTGTATTATATCACACGCGGGCTGCAATGAAAAGGTTTTTATCGCCGAACCTTTCCGAAAAATGCGTCCCCATAAAACAAAAGACACGCCCGTGCATTTGCGCGGGCGTGTGGATTTTATCAGTTGTCTCTCCTGACGAAGGAAGAAAGCATTATTTGCTTACGACATAAGAAGGCTTCCACTCTGTGGTTGTCTTCCAGATTACGGATTCTTTCACGCCGTTGAGAGTGTTCTCGCCGATTGTGAACGTTGCGCCGTCAGCCATTGTCGGATAATGCGTGCTGTCATCATAGAAGCAGATGAAGCCTGTTGCTTCGCCTGTAACTGTGTTGCCGCTGATTTCGACATTTTCAAGAGTGCTCTGGCAGAACATAACGGCAACATTTTTATAAACGTCGCTGCCTGTTGCGTCGGCAAAGTTGCTCATGTTGAACGTATTGTTCTTGATTGTAACGGTGCCGTGTGCAGTGCCCTCCCAAAGCTTGATGGGACGGACGGCATTGAATGTGCAGCCTTCGATTGTTACGTTTGTTTCGCCGAGGTTCTGAATCCAGATGGAATTTGAATTGTTCTTGGACGCTTTGTTCTCATAGAGGTTGAAAACAGAATTTTTGATTACAAGCTCGTCTGCGCCGAAAGCACCATTCTGAATCCAGTTGCCGTTGAATGTGCAGCCGTCAAATGTTACGCTTGCAACTCTGTGAGCCACCGTCATAGACTGTACGCCTGTCTCGTTCCAGACAGCCATTGCCATCTGACCGGCACCGAATGTAACCTTGTCAAACACAACGTTTGCGGCGTCAGGGACCATCAGAGTAATAGTGCCTGCATTGAAATTGCCTGTGTCGACAGCGCCGAGAACGGAGCCAGTAACTATTATTTCAACAGAATCCTTGCCTGTCGAATAAATATGTCTGACTGCGCCGTCAGATGTTCTTGTGTCTGTTCTTCCGGTGTCATAGGGGAAGCCTTCGGGTGCGGTTTCGCTGTTCCATTCGCCATAATGATAATGGTCTGCGATATTCGCATTACCGATTGTTATGCCGTTTTGGAGAGAAGCGCCACCGAGGTTGACATAAATCTTCTTGATTCCCTCGGGGATTTCAGTCAGTGCGTTGAACTCGGAAAGAGTATAGTAGGCAGTGTCTTCGCCTGCTTCATTGTCATATGTATTGCCGTTCGAGTCAGACTCGTATGCGAGCTGTGTTGCATAAACCGTTATAGAAATGCCTTCAAGTTTGAGACCTCTGTAATCGTTGCCGGCGGTTTCCTTCATCGCACCGGTGATTGTGATGAGGGCTGTCTCGCCGACATCGGCGTCGCTTGTCTCAGCTGTTTTCTCTGCGCCTGCGGGAAGGAGCTTGCCGTCCCAGTCTTTAAGAGAAACGGGTGCCGCGTCGCCGACCTTTACGGTGAAGTCGATGGCATTGAGAAGCGTTGCGTCGCCTGTCAGTCCGCTGATAACGACCTTGTATTTGAGAGCGAGGTCGCCCGCGTTTTTGATTCTGAAGCCTTCAAGGCTGTATTCGCAGCCCGGTTCCCAGAGAACGGTTTCGTCCTCGTGACCTGCCGCCTTGACCCATTTGAGAGCTTCTGTAATCTTTTCGCCGTTTGCGTCGACGAGTTCAACTTCAAGATTACCGGATTTGATCGTGTTGACATTTGCGGTTGCGGAGTCCGTAAACCATGCGAATGTCGAGCCGATGAGCATTGAAACGCAGATTACCATTGAAAGTACGCTGAGAAGCAATGCTCTTTTGGATGAGAATTTTTTCATGTCCTTCTCCTTATTCATAGATTTTTTGCCGTTTCAATGGGAAACGTCTTCCGCGAAGCGACATTCAAAGCCGGAAGACGCGCGGTTTCGGTCGGGCGCCGCTTTGCCCCATAAATTCCGAAAAGGGCTTGAAAGCTACCCCCGGTAGCGTCCGATGTATAGCCGAACGGTGCGCAATCCGCGAAAAAGCGGAAAACGCAACAACATCGACAGTATACATAATAAATTGTATATCGGATTTTGAATTTTGTCAATGTTTCCCGATGATATGACGCAAAAACAATAATAATTTGCTTATAAATTGCAGTTTTTCGAAAAAGATTCGGGCGAATGTCTGCCGCCGTCGCCTCCGGACAGTGTTGACGAAAGCGCGCCCGAAATATTATCATAGAATTGCAAAAAAATTATCGCAACTTTTTCAAACCTTTTCCCGCAGTCGGCTGTCTATAAGTCGAGTGCTCAAAAAATAAGCCGAAAGGAGATGACAAAAATGGTTTATATGCACGAAAGCGACGAGACCCTTGTCATGCTCACGCTTGCCGGAGAGCAGAGAGCATACGAGGTGCTTGTCACAAGACATCAGAAGAGCGTCATCGCCGCCGCAAAAAGCATAACGCGCAACAGCTTTATGGCGGAGGACTCGGCGCAGGACGCGTTTGTCACAGCCTGGATGAAGCTGAACACGTTGCAGAATCCCGAAAAATTCGTTTATTGGGTGTGCAGAATCGCAAAGAACTGTGCGCTGAACACGGTTGAGAGGTTCCGTGCGTTCATCCCGCTCTGCGATGTTGAAAACACGGCTGTCGCAACCGACGCGGACAGCAATCCCGAGGAAGCGTTTGTCGTCTCCGAGTCGGAAACGGAAATCAATAAGCAGGTTGAAAGACTGCCGGAGAAGGTCAGGAAGATAATTTATCTTCATTATTATGACGGACTCTCGATAGCCGAGATAGCGGACAGGATGAGAATTCCGGAGGGGACGGTCAAATGGCAACTCTATGACGGCAGGAAACGGATAAGAAAGGAGCTTTGCGCTATGAATGAAAAAGAAAACGATAATCTGACGGAAAAGGTTATGAAAAAGGTTGAAGAGCTCAAGCTCTGGCAGCTCAGAAACAGCAAGGACGGATTTGAAAAGGTATATGCCGATGTGCTTTCAGAGGTTGAGAAGCTGCCGGAGTCCGGAAAGCGTTCTCACGCGCTCGCCGATGTGCTTATGCGGGGCTGGTGGTGGCTTCCGGGCGACAAGAACGATGCGCTCTTTGCAAGGATAAAAGAGGCGGCTGTGGCGGGCGGAAATGAAGAGGTTATGAGGTTCATCGCTATGCGCGAGGATAACCTTG
>DHMB01000151.1 GCA_002405565.1 Clostridiales bacterium UBA4653 | reverse complement strand
TCGGCGGGGTGATTTCTCCCGCAAAAGGTATCGGCCCCGATAAGCTCCGTATTGCAGAGCTTATGGAGCGGCTTGAAGACGGTGATGTCAAGGAGCTTATCATAGCGACTAACCCGAATGTCGACGGCGAGACAACCGCGCTTTATCTTGCAAGAATGGCAGCTGGAAAGGGAATAAAGACGACAAGACTTGCATACGGAGTTCCCGTCGGAGCGGATATCGAATATGCCGATGAGGTAACCCTTATGCGGGCGATGGACGGCAGACGCGAGATAAAATAATAATCAAAGCGCACCTTTCCCGGTGCGCTTTTTGCATTGTTGACGAAAAAAGGGCGATTTTTGCCCGGTAAACGCCGCATTTTTTCGTCCCGCAAGCGCCGCTTGACAAAGGCAAGTGTAAAATTCTTTACAATTCCGCGCGGAAATGATACAATGAGACCACAAAAATCAATGTCGGAGGTTACGGATGACAGTAGGCGAGAAAATACAGTATTACAGAAAGAAAATTGGGCTGTCACAAGAGGAGCTTGGGCAGAAGATGCTTCTGAGCCGTCAGACAATCAGCCTTTGGGAAATGGATAAAACGCTTCCGACGGTTGACAATCTTCTGCGGCTCAAAGAGATATTTTCGGTTTCCGTTGACGAGCTTTTGAGCGAAAACGAACCTGAAAAGCAGAGCGAAAGCGAGCCTGCCGAAGCGCCGAAGGAATCGTATTCGTTTGTATATGACAAATCAGATATAAGCGCGGTGTTCGATAAGCCGAGAAAAGCTTTCATAAAGAGAACCGTAATTATCGCCGTGGCCGCTGTTATTTTAATTCTTTCCTCATTGAATATATCGCCTTGGCTTACGTGGGTATGTATCCTCTTCATTATTTCAGGATGTATATTTCACGCAAGGAGTTATGCTGATTTCAAAAAAATACAACGCCGTTCCGAATCGAAAATCATCGGCGCTCTCTATTCTTATGATGTTTATGACGGGTATTTTATCCTCAACATTTCGCGCGACGGCGATGTGAAAAGAATGATGAAAATTTCTTTTGGCGACATCGAAAGCGCGGAGAAGTCCGAAAAATATATCATTTTCGGCGTCAGCGGGCAGGCTTATATAATAAAAAGAGAAGCGCTCGCGGCGGATTCGATGTTTTACCCGCTATGCGATGAAGTGAGCAAAAAGGCGGCAAACAGCCCGAGAAATCCCGAGGCGTGGCGAAAAACCGTTTCAAACCTTCTCTTTATCCTTTCGATTGCAACGATTTTCTTTGCGCTTGCCGCTTTAGCAATAATGTCCCGGAAAAGTTATCCTTTTCATACGGTGCAGAACATGTGGGTATTTTATCTGTTCATCCCGATTCCGATCGCATCGATAGTTTACGGATTTTATCTGAAAAAGCGTGGGTACAGATACAAAAAGAACGTAATTATCGGCTTTATAATGGCGATATTGCTTTTTATCTACGGGTCATTTTCGTTTATTTTTGCGAATGAATATTCTCGCGACGAAGCTCTTGTGAAGGAAATGGAGGAGTTGCTTTCAATCGACATTCCCGAATACTATCAGATTTATACAAAGGATTTTTCGGGGCATACGCAATCGTCTTCATACGGATATATCTATACTGTCAGCAACATTTATTTTGACGAAGCTGCTGTCAGGGAGTTTGAAGAGAGTCTTGAGGACGACGCAAAATGGCTGTCTTATATACCGAGCAGCCTTTCGGGAATAACATCGCATTATTGCGAGGTTTCCGGAGGCGAAAATTATTATATCGTATATAACACAGATACAGCTGAGTTTAACAAACTGCCGGACAAAAGCGGCGAATATACGTTTATAAACGTCGCATACAGTGCAGAAAGCAACACAATGAAGCTTGTAAAATACAAAAGGGAATATATGAAGTAATCGGCTTCAAATCACAACGAAACGCACCTCCGGGTGCGTTTTTTGCGTGCTTTTCCGCTTGCGCCTTGCACAATGACGTGGCGAAAGAAAAAACGCCGGAAAAAACAGCAAAAAAGATCAAAAGAAATCAAGAAATTTCCCATATATTATTGAAGTTTTAAGCAAAATATTGTATAATGTATGCGAATAAATATTTGAAACGGGGTGAGATATTTGAACGGTGAAATCAGATCGGGAGAGCTTGCCCCGTATTTTTTCTGCCAGGGTACAAATTTCCGCAGTTATGAATGGCTTGGCTGTCATTTTGAAAAAACGGATGACGGCTTTGAATACACCTTCCGCGTGTGGGCGCCGAAGGCGGAGAAGGTGTTCGTCACGGGCGATTTCAACTCATGGGATGAGTCGCTGCCAATGGAAAAGGACGCCGAAAGCGGCGTCTGGACGGCAACTCTGCTCTCCGCAAAAAATCTTGAAGGAAACAGATATAAATATAAGGTCGTTTCAAAGACCCGCACGGCGATGAAGGCAGACCCTTATGCAACCTATTCCGAAACGCTTGCGAAAACAGCGTCGATAATTCACACGGTGAAGGCAAAATGGAGCGATTCAAAGTGGCTCTCTGCAAGAGGCAAGGCGTTTGAAGGCGAGCACTTCTATTCCGCGCCGATGAACATTTACGAAATGCACCTCGGCTCATGGAAAACGCGCGACGGCGAATCCAATGTTGACGGCGAGCATTACCTCAATTATCGTGAGATTGCGGACGAGCTTGTTCCTTATGTACTTGATATGGGTTATACGCATGTCGAGCTTATGCCGATAACCGAGCACCCGTTTGACGGCTCATGGGGCTATCAGGTTGGTGGTTATTACGCGCCGACATCGCGCTTCGGCACTCCGGAGGACTTTATATATTTTGTAAACAAGCTCCATAAGGCGGGGATAGGTGTCATTCTTGAC
>DHMB01000028.1:3612-3752 GCA_002405565.1 Clostridiales bacterium UBA4653 | reverse complement strand
CCCGCCGCAACGGAGCTTTCAGATACGAGTCTTATACAACCGATACTGCCCGTTGCGGAAACGTGTGTACCGCCGCAGAGTTCGCTTGAGAAATCACCCATTCTGACAACGCGGACGATGTCGCCGTATTTTTCGCCGAA
>DHMB01000028.1:2108-3559 GCA_002405565.1 Clostridiales bacterium UBA4653 | reverse complement strand
CCGTATTTTTCGCCGAAGAGCGCAATTGCGCCCGACTTTTTAGCCGATTCAATATCTGTTTCAATTGTTGTAACGGGGATGTTTTCAAGGATTTTTTCATTGAGTATGCGCTCGACCTTTTCAAGCTCCTCGGCAGTTACTGCGGAGAAATGAGTGAAGTCGAAGCGGCCTCTCTCGGCGTCAACCATAGAGCCCGCCTGGCGGATATGATCTCCGAGAACCTTGCGCAGAGCGGCGTCAAGGAGATGGACCGCGCTGTGATTTCTTGCGATTGCCGCGCGGCGCGCGCCGTCAACCTTCATTGTGACCTTGTCGCCCGCGGAGAAGGAACCGCTTTCAACGTGGCAGATGTGCAGATATACGCCGTCTGCCTTTTTTGTGTCCGTTACGGTCGCTTTGCCGTTTTCGCTTTCTATCGTTCCCGTATCGCCGACCTGACCGCCGCCTTCGCCGTAGAAACAGGTTGACTTTGTGACGATTATCGCATTTTCGCCCGATTCATCCTCCGGCTCGTGCGTATCGGGATCTATTATTGCAACGATTTCGCTTTCGTCCTCTGTCTTTTCGTAGCCCGTGAATACGGTTTTTTCAAATTCCGAGAAGAGGGACTTGTCCTGCCAGCCGCTGATGTTTCCTCTTGCGGCTCTTGCGCGGGCTTTCTGCTCGTCAAGGCACTTTTTATAGCCTTCTTCATCGATTCCGAGCCCTCTTTCAGCCGCGATTTCGCGGGTGAGGTCGATGGGGAAGCCGTATGTGTCCGAGAGCTTGAAAACGTCGGCGCCGTCAAGCATTTTCGCGCCTGACGCGTTTGCTTTTTCGGTGAGTGCGTCGAGAAGGTTCATTCCTGCTTCGACGTTTGCGTCAAAGCGCTCTTCTTCCATAGACGCGATTTTGCTTATATAATCGAATTTCTCCGTAAGCTCCGGATATGCGGAGAGGTTTTCGTGCGCAACGACCTTGATGATGTCCGAGAGGAAGGCGCCCTTTATGCCGAGGAGCTTTCCGTGACGGCAGGCACGGCGGAGAAGTCTGCGGAGAACGTAACCTCTGCCCTCGTTCGACGGCATTACGCCGTCCGCAATGAGGAAAGCCGAAGCTCTTGAATGGTCTGCGATGATACGCAGGGAGATGTCCGCTTTCGGGTCGTCGTGATATTTGATTCCCGCCTTTTCGCTTATGGCGGTGATGATATTCTTTATCGTGTCGACTTCAAACATGCTGTCAACGCCCTGCATTACGCATGCGAGACGCTCAAGACCCATACCGGTGTCTATATTTTTGGAGGCGAGCTCCGTGTAGTTGCCGTGACCGTCATTGTTGAACTGCGAGAAAACGTTGTTCCAGATTTCCATATAGCGATCGCAATCGCAACCGGGCTTGCAGTCGGGCTTGCCGCAACCGTATTTTTCGCCGCGGTCAAAATAAATCTCCGAGCAGGGGCCGCAGGGGCC
>DHMB01000028.1:0-2016 GCA_002405565.1 Clostridiales bacterium UBA4653 | reverse complement strand
GATTATATGATCTTCTCTTACGCCGATCTTGTCGCGCCAGATTGCATATGCTTCGTCGTCTTCTTCATAGACGGACGGCCAGAGCTTGTCCTCCGGGATTTCGAGAACCTTCGTCAGATATTCCCAAGCCCAGGGCAGAGCCTCGTTTTTGAAATAGTCGCCGAAGGAGAAGTTTCCGAGCATTTCGAAGAATGTGCCGTGACGAGCTGTGTATCCGACGTTTTCTATATCGTTTGTGCGGATACATTTCTGGCACGTCGCCATGCGGCGACAGGGAGGGGTAAGCTCTCCCGTGAAATATTTTTTAAGCGGCGCCATTCCCGCAACTATCAAGAGAAGCGATTTGTCGTTTTCGGGAACGAGGGGGTAACTGCCGCGGCAGAGATGACCCTTCGATTCGAAAAACGAGAGGAATGAAGCGCGCAGGTCGTTGAGTGATGTCCATTTCATAGCTATCAATTTACCTTCCGATAAAACTTGATTTACCGCGTTTTCCGCGGCAAGATATATTTATTATATTGCTTATGCGAAAAAATGTCAACATTCAGAAAGAAAATAATGCAAAAATGCTTGACAGACGGAAAAACAGATGATATACTTGTAAATTGCATTACAATGCTCGCAACAGTGCCTTTTTTTGCCCCGACCGAGACCGAAAGCGGCGGAAAAATGCGAAAAACGGCGTGCTTTTGCGGAGTGGAAAGAATAAAAACAAAAGGCAGGACAAAGATATCCGCCCATGGCGGGAGCCCTGCCGCAGAAAACTTGAATGGAGTGATCGTACATTGAGAACCAAAACCAAGCAGCTCGGTAAGAACGTGGTGAGACAGAGTTTTGCCAAAATCGATGAAATACTCGATATGCCCGACCTTCTTGAAATCCAGAAAAAGTCGTATCAGTGGCTTCTGGATAAAGGTCTTTCCGAAGTTCTGGCGGACGTTTCGCCCATCGTGGACTATTCCGGCAACCTCGTTATCGAATTTGTCGGCTATTCCATCGACGCGGAGCCGAAATATCCCGTCGAAGAATGTAAGGAACGCGACGTAAACTATGCGGCCCCTCTCAGAGTGACGGTTCGTCTGACGAACAAGTCGACGGGAGAGGTTAAGCAGCAGGACATCTTCATGGGCGAATTCCCGCTCATGACGGACAGCGGCACATTCGTTATCAACGGCGCGGAGAGAGTTGTCGTTTCGCAGCTCGTCCGTTCCCCCGGTATGTATTATGATACCGCTATCGACAAAACGGGCAAGCCCATCTATACCGCGCAGGTAATCCCTTACCGCGGCGCATGGCTTGAATACGAAACGGACGCAAACGACGTTTTCTACGTCCGTATCGATAAGAACCGCAAGATCCCCGTAACAATTCTTATCCGTGCTCTCGAAGAGGAAACATCGACCGAAACGGGCATAAAGGCGCTCTTCGGCGACGATCCCAAGATAACCGCAACCATCGCAAAGGACGGTATGCAGGAAGAGGCGGACAAGAACGGAACGACGCCCTATGAGGAGTCGCTCAAGGAAATTTACAGAAAGCTCCGTCCGGGCGAGCCTCCGCTCATGGAAAGCGCTCAGATTCAGCTGACAAATACGTTCTTTGACCCCAAGAGATACGACCTCGGCGCTGTGGGCAGGTATAAATTCGATAAGAAGACGGCTCTCGGCAGAAGACTTGCGGGTCGCACGCTCACAAGACCCGTTATCAATCCCATCACGGGCGAGCTCATGTTCGACGCTGGCAAGGAGCTTTCGCGCGAGGAAGCCCTTGAAATCGAGGACGCGGGCGTAACGGAAGCATACGTAAAGGTCGGCGAGGACAAAGAGTGCAAGGTCATTTCAAACGGAATGGTCGACTGCAAGAAGATCTTCGGTATCGACCTTAAAGAGGAAGCCGGACTTTGCGAGAAGGTCAGCCTTGCAATGCTTCTCGAAATGCAGGAGCAGGCGGACGGCGACTTTGACGATTTCAAGGCGGCTGTCATAAATGCGGCGAAGACGAGAATAAACGAATTCT
>DHMB01000030.1:9088-18438 GCA_002405565.1 Clostridiales bacterium UBA4653 | reverse complement strand
CCCCGTCTGCGCAGTTATCGAAAGGTCTGTATATCCTTCCCGATAACCAAAGTTTCTTTTGCCTACTTTTCTTTTCAAAGAAAAGTAGGTCAGTCAACGAAATCAAATTCGAGGTCGTAAAGATCGACGACGTCGCCGTCCGCAACGCCGAGCTCGCGCATTTTGTCATAAATGCCGTTCTGGCGGAGAGTGCGGTCAAAATAGTTCATAGACTCGCGGTCGTCAAGGTTGACGCCCTCCATAAGGCGACGCAGCCATGCGCCCTCAATAAACCAGACTCCGTCCTCCTTGCGGGCGGTGATGTCCGTCGGGATGAGCTCGCCTGCGACCTCCTCCTCATATTCCGGCTCATAGACCGTAACGGGAGGGAGAGTCTGCAACCGGTCATAAACCTTGTGCAGAAGCTCGGGGATACCTTCTCCCGTCGCCGCGCTGATATAAACGATTTCATAGCCCTGCTCAGAGCAGAACTTTTCAAACTTTGCGACGTCAACCAGTTCCCTGTCCAGAATGTCGCATTTGTTCGCCGCGATTATCTGCGGGCGGGAAGCAAGGTCGGAGCTGTACTTTTCAAGCTCCGTGTTGATTGTTATAAGGTCGTCCGTCGGGTCGCGCCCTTCGGAAGCGGAAATATCGACGACGTGCACGAGCAGGCGGCACCTGTCAACGTGGCGGAGGAAGTCAAAGCCGAGGCCGAGCCCTTCGGAGGCGCCCTCGATAAGTCCCGGAATGTCCGCCGCAACAAAGCCTTTGCCCTCGCCGACAGAAACAACGCCGAGCATGGGGGAAAGGGTCGTGAAATGATATGCCGCAATCTTCGGGCGAGCCGCACTTATGAGGGAAAGCAGAGTCGATTTTCCGACGCTCGGAAGCCCGACAAAGCCGACGTCCGCAAGCATTTTCAGCTCAAGCAGAACTTCTCTTTCCTCGCCCTCTCTGCCCGTTTTGGCAAAGCGCGGAGCCTGACGGGTCGGGGTTGCGAAATGACGGTTGCCCCAGCCGCCGCGCCCGCCCTTGCAAAGGACGAAAGGCTCGCAGCAACTCATATCCTTGATGATTTTCCCTGTTTTTGCGTCCTTTACGACAGTCCCCTCCGGAACGTGAATTATGAGATCCGGAGCATTTGCGCCATGAAACTTGGATTTCATTCCGTCGCCGCCGTTTGCCGCAACGTATTTCTTTCTGTTGCGGAAGTCAAGCAATGTATTCTTGCCCTTTTCGATTACAAGAACGATGTTTCCTCCGTTGCCGCCGTCGCCGCCGTCGGGGCCGCCGTGCGAAATGTATTTTTCCCTGTGAAACGAGATACAGCCGTTACCGCCGTTGCCGGCTTTGACATATATCTTCACGTGATCATAAAAATCTGCCATATGTTTATCCTTTCTGCCGTTCAGTCGCCCAGCATTGCGAGAAATTCTTCTTCGTTTATTATCTTAACGCCCAGCGACTGCGCTTTTGTCAGCTTTGAGCCTGCGTCCTCTCCGGCAAGAACGTACGTCGTCTTTTTGGATACGGACGATGACGCCTTTCCGCCGTTTTCTTCGATGAGCCGCTCGGCTTCGTCACGCTTCATAGTCGGCAGGGTGCCTGTCAGAACAAAGGTCATCCCCGCAAACCTGTCTCCCGTGACGGTCTTTTCCTCCGTCATAACGACGCCCGCATTTTTCAGCCCGTCCGTAATTTCTCTCGTCTGCGGATGAGAGAAGAAGTTGACGGTCGATTCAGCCATAATCCCGCCGAAATCGGGGAGGGCGGAAATTTCGTCCGCCGTTGCCGAGAAAAGCCTGTCGATATCGCCTGCAAAGGCAGCGAGAGTTTTTGCGGCTTTTTCGCCGATGTTGCGTATGCCGAGGGAATAAATTACCCTTGCCAGCCCTGCGGATTTTGATCTTTCAATCGCCTCCGAAAGGTTCTGCGCGGACTTTTCGCCCATACCGTCAAGAGAGGCTATCTGCTCCTTTTGCAGGTAATATATATCCGAAACGCGACGTATAAAGCCCTTTTCTATCAGCGCACCGACTATTGCGGGCCCCATACCGTCGATATTCATCGCGTGGCGCGACGCAAAATGCTCGACAGAGCGACGGAGCTGCGCCGGGCACGACGGGTTTGTGCACCTGTATGCCGCCTCACCCTCGTCCCTTGTGACAGGCTCGCCGCAGGAGGGACATTCGGAGGGCATAAAGAACATTTTTTCCTCGCCCGTGCGCTTTGTTTTATCGACGGACACAACCTCCGGAATTATATCGCCCGCCTTCTGAACGAATACCGTATCGCCTATCATTATCTCCCGTTCCCTGATGAAATCAAGGTTATGGAGAGTTGCCTTTGAAACCGTCGTTCCCGCAAGGCGCACGGGTTCAAAGCGTGCATTCGGGGTAAGAACGCCCGTCCTGCCGACCTGAATCGTTATATCGAGGAGCTTTGTCGGCTTTCTTTCGGGCGGGAACTTGAACGCAACAGCCCATTTCGGCGTGCTCGTGTTCTCGCCGATTGTCACTCTTTCGGAAAGCGAATCCGCCTTTATGACGGCGCCGTCTATATCGTATGAAAGCGACGCGCGCCTCTCGCCTATTGCGGCAATCTTTTCGATTATCCTCTCGGGGTCGCTCTCCTTTGAGATCCCGTCTATTATATGAAAGCCCTGCGAGCGGAGGTATTCAAGCCCCTCCGTGTGCGAATCGAAATGCTTTCCCTCTATCTGCTGAATATTGAAAACGAATATATCGAGGTTGCGTGACGCCGTTATCTTTGAATCGAGCTGACGGAGCGACCCCGCCGCCGCGTTTCTCGGATTTGCAAACGACGCCTTTCCCTCCTCCTCGCATTTTTCGTTCAGGCGCAAAAAGCTCTTTTTCGGCATATAAACCTCGCCCCTGACTTCAAGCAGGGGGAGCTTGTCCGGAAGGGAGAGCGGTATCGTTTTGATCGTTCTGATGTTCTCCGTGACGTCCTCTCCCGTTATGCCGTCGCCGCGCGTCGAGCCGACTGTCAGTCTGCCGTCGATATAAAGGAGCGAAACGGAAAGCCCGTCTATCTTCGGCTCAACGGAATATGTCACCCTGTGCCCGACGGAGTCCTCCGTCCTTTGCAGGTACGAGCGCACCTCGTCATAGGAGAAAACGTCCGCAAGGGAGCCCATACGCACGGTATGCGTCACCTTTTCAAACTTTGAGAGTGCCTCCCCGCCGACTCTCTTTGTCGGCGAATTTTCGGGTGCAAGCTCCGGATATTTCTCTTCAAGCTCTTTAAGCTCGCGGAACATCATATCGTATTCGTAATCGGAGAGCACGGGCGCGTCATCCACATAATACAGCTTTGAATTATATTCGATTTTGTCTGCGAGGTCTTTCATCCTCGCCTTTATCGTGTCTCTTTCGTCCATAAAGCGTTTCCTCCTTATTTTCCGAAGGCATATTTTCACATTTTTAAGTATATCACAAAACTTTTTTATTTAACAGATTTATTTTGAAATTTATGTTGAATATTTTTCGGATATATAATATAATGATATTCGGCAAATTGCTTAAATACGCGCATGCCGAAGGGGGTGTTTTTGTGAAAGTTAATGTTGACAGAGCCGAAGAAGGCTTTTTTGTGTGCATAACGGACGATGGAGAGGTCATAAACATACCGAAGGCGGATTTTCCCTTCGAGGTTCACGAATGTGACGTTCTCGATATAACTCTTTCGGGCGGCAGGCTGACGGAAGCCCGCTATCTCGCAGAGGAAACGGAGGAGCAACGCCGTCGCGCAAAGAGCGTTATGGACAGACTCAGAAGCAAATTCAGAAAGAAATGATAAAATCCCCGCATATCCGGCGGTATGTGCGGACGGAAAACAATTAAAAAGCCGTCGGGAAAGAGGACGAAATGAAAACAAAGGCTGTAAGACTTTACGGTGTAAACGATCTCCGGCTTGAAGAATTCGAGCTTCCGGAAATAAAAGAAGACGAAATACTCGCGCATATCATATCGGACAGCGTCTGTATGTCGACTCACAAAGCGGCAGAGCAAGGCACAGCGCACAAGAGAGTTCCCGCGGACATTGCGGAAAACCCCGTCATAGTCGGGCACGAGTTCTGCGGAGAAATCGTAAAGGTCGGGGCGAAGTGGCAGGAGAAATATAAAGAGGGCGATAAATTCGTCATTCAGCCCGCCCTCAATTACAAGGGCAGCCTCGCCGCCCCCGGTTATTCATATAAATATATCGGCGGTGACGCAACGTATATCGTCATCCCGCACGAGGTTATGGAGCTGGACTGCCTTTTGCCCTATTCCGGCGACGCCTTTTTCTATGGTTCCCTTTCCGAGCCCGTTTCGTGCATTGTCGGCGGGTTTCATGCAAACTACCATACAAAAGCGGGCAGCTACGTTCACGAAATGGGTATAAAGGAGGGCGGCAAGGCTGCGATTCTCGCAGGAGTCGGCCCGATGGGTCTCGGCGCGATAGATTATGCCATCCATTGCGACAGAAAGCCCTCGCTCCTCGTCGTAACAGACATAGACAGCGCGCGTCTTGAGCGCGCGGCAAAGCTGCTGACTGTCGAAGAGGCGGCAAAAAACGGCGTTTGCCTCGTATATCTCAACACGGCGGAGTGTGAAGACCCCGTAAAGGCGCTCCGCGAGCTTTCGGGCGGCGACGGCTACGACGATGTTTTCGTTTTCGCTCCCGTAAAGCCCGTTGTCGAGCAGGGAGACGCCATCCTCGGCAGAGACGGATGTCTGAACTTCTTTGCAGGCCCGACAAGCTCCGCCTTCTCCGCGAGCTTCAATTTTTATAACGTACACTATGCGTCAACGCACATCGTCGGCACTTCGGGCGGCAACGTTGACGATATGAAGGAATCGATCGCTATGATGAGCGACGGAAGAATGAACCCCGCCGTTATGATAACGCACGTCGGCGGGCTTGACAGCGTCATAGATACGACCCTCAACCTCCATAAAATCCCCGGAGGAAAGAAACTCGTTTATACGAACATAAAAATGCCGATGACGGCAATTGCGGACTTTGCCGTGCTCGGCAAAACGGATGAAAAATTCGCCGCGCTTGCGGAAATAGTCGCCCGTCATAACGGGCTCTGGTGCGCCGAGGCGGAAAAATATCTGCTCTCGCATTCCGAAAAAATTTAAGGAGGAACACATATGAGCTTTGAAAAGGATATAAATGCGCTCGTCGCAATGTCAAATAAATACGGTGCGGACGCGGAATTCGTCCTTGCGGGCGGCGGAAACACCTCATATAAAACTGCGGACACGCTTTTTGTCAAGGGCTCCGGCACCTCGCTCGCGACTATAACCGAGGAGGGCTTTGTAAAAATAGACCGCGCCGAGCTTGAAAAGATATGGGGCGCGAAATTCTCGGAGGTCGAAGCGGAGAGAGAGGCGCAGGTTCTCTCAATGATGATGAATTCCCGCAGAAAAGGCGAGGAGGGCAAGCGACCGAGCGTCGAAACCCTTCTGCACGACCTTCTCCCGCAGAAATTCGTTCTCCACGTTCACCCCGCTCTCGTAAACGGAATCACATGCGCTGTGAACGGCGAAAAGATTGCGGCGGAGCTGTTTCCGGACGCTGTCTGGGTACCTTCGACAAAGCCGGGGTATATCCTCGCTGCACTTTGCCGCGAAAAGCTGGGCGAATATGAAAAGTCGCATGGCAGAATACCGCAGATAATCTTCCTTGAAAACCACGGTATCTTCATCTCCGCAGACACAACGGAGGAAATCGACTCGCTGGCAAAAGAAGTGTTTGAAAAAATAAAGAAAAAGGTTGTAATTTTCCCTTGCAGAGAAAAGGTCGCCTGCGACGAAGCCCTTGCCGAGACGCTCGCCCCCGAAATACGTATGCTTTATTCGGCAGAGGGAAAATCTGTTGTAAAATACACGGCATATCACGATATAATCGCTTTCGCGCGTGACAGAAAGGCGTTTTCTCCGCTTGCGGGCAGTTTCTCTCCGGATCACATTGTTTATTGCAAGGCTCACCCGCTTTATGTTGAAAACAAGGGCGATGAAACTCCCGCGGAGCTTGAAAAAGCCTTCCGCGACTATACCGGGAAAAACGGCTTTATGCCGAAAATAATCTTTGTTCAGGGCGTCGGTATGTTTGCCTGCGGCGGCACGAAAAAGGAAGCGGAAACGGCAAGCGTCGTTTTTGAGGACGCTGTCAAAATCGCAACTTATGCAATGTCCTTCGGCGGGGCGAAGCATATGAGCGAGGAGCTGACCGCATTCATCTCAAACTGGGAGGTCGAAAGCTATCGCGCAAAGGTTGCCCTTTCGGGAGCAACGGAAAAACGCCTTGCGGGAAAAATATCGATAGTGACAGGCTCGGCGCAGGGCTTCGGCGCGGGAATCGCAGAGGCGATGATCCGCGAGGGAGCATACGTTGCCATTGCCGATATGAACGTCGAAGGCGCGGAAAATATGGCAAAGTCCCTCTGCGAAAAATACGGCAAGGGCGTCGCCTTCCCCGTTTACGTCAACGTTACGGACGAAAATTCCGTGCGCGAGATGATAAAAAAGACCGTTTTTGAATACGGCGGGCTTGACGTATTCGTAAACAACGCGGGCATTGTCCGCGCGGGCTCGCTTGAAGAAATGACAAAGCAGAATTTCGAGCTTGTAACGTCAATTGACTATACGGCGTTCTTCGTCTGCACAAAATATGCCGTCGTGCCGATGAAACTTCAGAGAAAATATTCGCCGGACTATATGGCAGACGTAATCGGCATAAATTCAAAATCCGGGCTTGAAGGCAGCAACAAAAACTTTGCCTATGCGGGCGCAAAATTCGGCGGCATAGGGCTGACGCAGAGCTTTGCTCTTGAGCTTGCGCCTTACGGTATCAAATGCAACTCCATCTGCCCCGGAAACTATCTTGACGGGCCGCTCTGGTCAGACCCCGTCCGCGGGCTTTTCGTCCAGTATCTCAACGCGGGAAAGGTTCCCGGCGCAAAGACGGTCGCCGACGTCCGTCGTTATTATGAAAGCAAGGTTCCGCTCGGCAGGGGCTGCCTGCCGGAAGATATTGCAAAAGCGCTGTTTTATATTGTCGAACAGAAATACGAAACTGGTCAGGCTGTCCCCGTAACGGGCGGACAGACAATGCTGAACTGACGGGAGGTGCGGCAAGTGAATACCGATAAACTGATATCCCTCCTTAACGCACCGAACAAATATACCCGTCTTGACGTGCTCGCGGAGCTGAAAATGCTGACAGACGGCGGTCTCCTCCCCGAGCCGAAAAAGACAACTCTTGTAAACAATCACATCCATACAACTTATTCATTCTCCCCCTATTCGCCCACAAAGGCTGTCTATATGGCTTGGCAGAGCGGACTTGCGACGGCGGGAATAATGGATCACGATTCCCTCTCCGGCGCAGAGGAATTTCTCCGCGCGGCGGCGCTTGTCGGCATGCCGGCGACTGTCGGAATGGAATGTCGCACATCGATGAAAAACACAGCCCTCTGCGGGAAGCGGATAAACAATCCCGATCAGAAGTCCGTGGCATACGTCGCTCTGCACGGAATCCCCGCACAGAGCATTGACCTGCTCAACAGCTTCTTTTCGTATTACCGTTTCCGTCGCGGCGAGCGCAACAGAAAAATGTGCGATAATATAAATGAGCTCGTCGGAGATTACGGTCTTGCGCTGGATTATGACAATGACGTGCTGCCCATCTCAATGGCGCACGAGGGCGGCTCCGTCACGGAGCGTCACATTCTCTATGCCCTCGCGAAAAAGATAACAGCCCGTTTTGACGAACCGGAAAAAGTAGTTGATTTTCTTGAAAAGGAAATGAAGCTCTCCCTCTCGCAAAAGGTTCGCGGGCAGATACTTTCCGGCAGAGAGCACCCCGAATTTTATGAATATGACATCCTCGGCGCGCTGAAGAGCAATATGGTTGAAAAATTCTATATTGAAGCGGACGCAGAGTGCCCGGACATTTTCGAGCTTCAGAAGGTCTGCTCCGCCTGCGGCGCGGTCTTTGCATATGCCTATCTCGGCGACGTCGGCGATTCCGTCACGGGCGACAAAAAAGCCCAGAAATTTGAGGATGATTACCTTGAACTCCTCTTCTATGAGCTTGACCGTATCGGTTTCGACGCCGTCACCTATATGCCCAGCAGAAATTCCGAAGCACAGCTCCGTCGCATAATGGAGCTTTGCGAAAAGCACCGCTTCTTCCAGATAAGCGGAGAGGATATAAATTCTCCCCGTCAGAGTTTCCTCTGCAACGCCATGGAAAACGAGATGTTTTCTCATCTTTCGGACGCCGCATATGCGCTCATCGGTCACGAACGCCGCGCGACAAAGGGCATTGAAAGGGCAATGTTCTCCGAAAAGGCAAAGGATATGTTCCCCGATATGCAGACGCGTATCGAGCATTACAAAAATGTCGTAAAGAAAAACTGAAATTAAAAAACGGGTCGCAATCGCGACCCGTTTTTTTGTTTTTAAGGCTGTACCCACAGTCCGTCACGGCGGAGCAAATCCCAGTTTGCACGCAGCACAGATACTTTTTTCCCCTTCTCGTCAAGCATTGTCGACTTATAAACGTATCCGTCCCTTATCATCTGGTCAAGCGCGCTCTTTATCGAGCGCCTGTCGATATTATTCTGCTTTGAAACACGCTCAGTTATCTTCTCCTGCGAACCGTTCTTCACAAATTCCCTGTGGACGGTCAGATAATTGAAAGTATTGACTATAAGTTTATAATAAGTTCTGTAAATTTCGGAGTCCGACGGCAGCTCCCGACACCATGAAGCGCTTGACTTCAATTGACTGCTTGTCGCTCCCGTAACAGCGTATATACCGACTTTCTTGCGGCATTTATTGATAATAAACCGCACCACGGACGTAAAGTGTCCGTCCCCCGTGAAAATAATGAATGTGTCGATATTCTTCTTCGTCATCGCGCACTGATATATATAATCCAGCATGATGAAATCGGTGAAGTCCTTTTTGTAATGCTCACTCTGATTTTTCGTATCAATTATCATATTCGTTACGTTGCGTATTTTCTCAAGCTCGCCGCGCAATCCCGGATTTGAAAAATCCGCAAATATCGCAATTTCTTCAACCTCATAGCTTTCGCGAAGCTCCTCAGCCCATGCCTTGACATCCGGCTTTACGGAATACATACGCTCAAGCGAGATAAACCAATGCTCAAAATCCACAAAGGCTATCGCGCGCGGCAGAGAATGTTTTTTCCCAAACATATTTTCTGCACCTCCTTTCCCATTTTATATTTTACATCAGATTCCCTCCAAAGTCAACCTACTTTTCTTCGACCTACTTTTCTTCGAGAAGAAAAGTAGGCAAAAGAAGCTTCAGTTATTT
>DHMB01000030.1:0-8956 GCA_002405565.1 Clostridiales bacterium UBA4653 | reverse complement strand
GAAAAGCAGGCAAAAGAAACTTCGGTTATTGGTTTTGTTTGTTCCTTTTTAGCCTCTCCCCAAGGGAGAGGTGGCGCACGGAGTGCGTCGGAGAGGGATTTGCAAGAGAAAACTTTTTCGTTTTCTCCCGTCACCGCAGGAACAAAAACTCTGCACAATCAAAAAGCACTTTAAGATTCGCGCTGCACTTCCGCCTTTGCCTTGGTAAAGCCGACGTGGCAGAGGAGCTCCGCCTTGAACTTTTAAGGGGGTCTTCGGGGTTCTCCCCGAATTGCTTTCTTTCGTACTTTCTTTTCAAAAAAGAAAGTACACATAATGAAGGGCGCCTGCGGGAAATTTTCGTATTGATGATACGTTTTACCTTGTAAACTCCTTCCGCCATTTTCTTGCGAAAATGCCACCCACCTTTTTCTCGGCGAAGCCTGCAAGGGTGCTTCGCACGCTTGCAAATCTCCCTCAAAGAGGGAGGCAGATATTTCTCCCGTCACCGCAGGCACGACCCACACGTACACAACATAATAACCCCGCGCGGAGCGCACCTCTTCTCTTCACTTTTCTCTCGTCCCTCTTAACTCAAAAAGCCGCCCCGAAGGACGGCTTTTTTGTTTCATTATTCTTCTGCGTTTGCCTTTGCTTCCGCAATGATCTTGTCTGCAACCATCTGAGGAACGTCCTCATAACGTTCAAACTTCATTGTGTATGTGCCTCTGCCCTGCGTGATAGCGCGGAGCTGAATTGCAAAGTCGGACATTTCCGCAATCGGAGCTTCCGCTTCGAGCATCTGCTCGCCCTTTCTTTCGGTGGGCGTCATGCCGAGGACTCTGCCTCTGCGCTTTGTGAATGCGGACATGATATCGCCTATCATATCGGAGGGAGCGTAAACCTTGACGTTTGCAACAGGCTCAAGGAGAACGGGGTTAGCCTTCATAAGACCTTCCTTATATGCAAGAGAAGCGGCAATCTTGAACGCCATTTCCGAAGAGTCAACGGGGTGATACGAACCGTCATAGAGGTCTGCTTTCAGGTAAACAACGGGGTAACCTGCGAGAACGCCCTTCTGCATCGATTCGAGAAGTCCCTTTTCGACCGCGGGGTTGAAGTTTTTCGGAACCGTACCGCCGACAACGGATACTTCAAAGGTAAGTCCTTCTGTTTCGCCGGGAGAGAAACGGATGCGGACGTCACCGTACTGACCGTGACCGCCGGACTGTTTCTTATGCTTGCCCTGAACGTCGCTGCGACCTCTGATCGTCTCTCTGTAAGCAACCTTAGGCTGTTCGAGATCGACGGAAACGCCGAAGCGCGATTTCAGCTTGGAAACGATAACGTCGATATGAATATCGCCCTGACCGGAAACGAGCATCTGCTTTGTTTCGGGGTTGTTTTCATATTTGATGGAAGGATCTTCTTCGATAAGTCTTGCGATACCCTGCGCGATCTTGTCTTCCTCGCCCTTGCCCTTGGAGATGATTGCTCTCTGATAGAAGGATTCGGGATAAACGATCTTCTTATAGGGCTTTGCCGCGGGATCTGCGGAAAGGGTGTCGTTTGTGTTTGTGTTTGCGAGCTTAGCCGTAACGCCGATGTCGCCGCAGCAGAGAGTGTCGACTTCCGTCTGCTTTTTGCCGCAGATTGTATAGATATGGGCAAATTTTTCGCCCTGCTCTGTTCTGAGGTTTTTGAGTTCCGTGCCGCTCTTGAGCTCGCCGTTCATAACCTTGAAGAACGACATCTTACCGACGAACGGGTCGGCGATTGTCTTGAACACGAATATCGAGGGAGCGCCGGTTTCGGACATTGTGACCTCGTGCTCGGTGCCGTCGTCATCCGTAACGATTTCGCCCTTGTGGAAGAGCGGATTCGGGAATGTGCCGACGATGAAGTCCATAAGGGATTCGATTCCGCAAAGGTTCGTTGCCGAGCCGCAGAATACGGGAGCGATCGAGCCTGTACGAACGCCTTCGTGAACGGCTTTCATAGCCTCTTCTCTTGTGATTTCTTCGCCGCCGAAATATTTTTCCATGAGCTCATCACTTGTTTCCGCAATGGATTCCATGAGCATTGTGTGGAATTTTTCAATTCTTTCGTTGTTTTCTTCGGGAATTTCGATTTCCTTGCCCGCGTTGCCCTTGCCGAAGCCGAACGCCTTCATATCGATAAGGTCAAGCAGACCGACGATTGTATCGCCCTTGAGAACGGGGATGACAACAGGGCACACGCTGTTTCCGAACATCTCGTGAAGCTCTTTGAAAACGTGACCGAAGCGCGCCTCGGGATCATCGCACTTGTTGATGAAGAACGCTCTCGGAACGTGACGATCCGTAACGTTTCTCCAGGCGATTTCCGTTCCGACCTCAACGCCCGCTTTCGCGTTTACGACGATGAGCGCGGAGCCGGCAACGCGGAGCGCCTGAACAACCTCTCCCGCAAAATCGAGGTATCCGGGAGTGTCTATTATGTTTATCTTTGTGCCTTTATAATTAACCGGAGCAATCGATGCCGAAAGAGAGAAGCCGCGCTTGATCTCCTCGGGATCGTAATCGCAGACGGTGTTTCCGTCTGTCGGATTGCCGAGACGGTCTGTTCCTTTCGTAAGATAAAGCATTGCCTCCGCAAGAGATGTCTTACCGTCGGCGCTGTGACCGAGAAGGCATACGTTGCGGATGTTCTTTGTAAGTACTTTTTCCATATATCTACTCCTTGAATAATATTGTTTAGCTTCGTATTTCCGTCATTTTGAACAGAATAACAAAAATTCAACATATATATTATATAACTTTTGTTAGAAATTATCAAGATAAATTCGATTTTTTAACATTCGGCATATTGGCAGAAAAAGATAATTTATATTTGTGAAATATTTACATAATCAACCCTCAAAGGGGCATTTTTCGGCAAAAATCCGCTTTTTGAGCCGCTCCGGACATAATTCCGTTCACCGCGGGGAAAAACAGTATTTACAAAGTCTCTTCCTTTTTTCTATTGACAAAAGTCACACCCGACTATATAATTAGATTGCAAAAATAATTGCGGAGGTATTTATTTATGGAAATTACAAAGCAGTCCGTCATCGGCGACGTTCTTGATTTCGCTCCCGAAACGGCAGAATTTTTCTTTGAAATAGGTATGCACTGCCTCGGTTGCCCCATGTCCAGAGGCGAAACGATCGAGCAGGCTTGCGCCGTTCACGGCACTGACGCAGACGAGCTTGTAAAGAAGCTCAATGCGGCTGTCGCAAACAAGAAATAATCAGAAAAATCAAAAAGTTTTCCCCCGAATCCCGAAGGGCTCGGGGGAAAATTTTATAAAGGAGCATTATGACCAAATTCTTTAAGCCCGACCCGCGCCTTTCCGCCGTCGGAGAGCTTGTCCGCGGCAGATTTCTGATCGACGTCGGCACGGATCACGCCATTCTGCCGATATACCTCTGCCTTGCCGGAAAAATCGATTCGGCGATAGCGTCCGACATAAGAAAAGGCCCGCTTGAAAATGCGGAAAAGAATATTTCCTGTCACGGGCTGTCCGGAAAAATCAGCACGGCACTGACCCCGGGACTGCGCGGCATGGACGGGTTTTCCCCTTCCGACATTGTAATTGCCGGCATGGGCGGGATAATGATAAAGGATATAATTTCGGAATCCGACGTTGCGCGGCGGTCGCACCTGATTCTCCAGCCGATGACTCATGCGCACATTCTGCGTGAATACCTCTGCGAAAACGGTTTTGACATAACCGAGGAACGGCTCGCGAAGGCGGACGGCAGGGTCTACGTCATCCTCTCCGCCGTATATACGGGCGAAAAAGGCAATTATTCCCCCGCGGAAATATATGCGGGAAGATTTTCGGACATATATAAAAAGGAAAACGCGGCGCTCTGCTCCGAGCATTACGGGCGGCTTCTTGCGACTCTCAAAAAGAAAGTCGACGCGGGAGCCGACGCCGAAGCGGCGGAGCTTTATAAAGAAATCGACGCAATGAAAAAGGAGATTTTGTGCAATGACTGACGTAAAACAAATATATTCCCATCTGAATTCGCTCTTCCCCCGCTCGCTTTCGTGCAACTGGGACAACGACGGACTCATGGTCTGCCCCGATTCTTCAAAAGAGGTCAGAAAAATATTGCTCGCGCTGGATGTGACGCAGAAGGTAGCGGACGAGGCGATACAGGGCGGCTATGACCTTATCATCTCCCATCATCCGCTGATATTCCGCCCGCTCCGTCAGCTTTCAGAGGAATCCGCGGGAGCCGCCGTTCCGATGAAGCTGTTTTCGGCGGGAGTTTCCGTCATCAGTCTGCACACGCGCTTTGACGCGGGCGAGGGCGGCATAAACGATACGCTCGCTTCGCTCCTCGGGCTTTGCGTCGTCGCGCCGTTCGGCGAAGAAGGAGAGATGTGCGGCAGGCTCTGCAAAACGGAGAAAACGACCGTCACGGATTTCTGCAAAAAGATAAAATCCGCTCTCGGTTGCCCCTGCGTTGCCTGCGGCGACACGGGAAAGACGATAGAGACCGTCGCAATATGCGGCGGCGACGGAAAGAGCTTCATCCCCGCGGCAATGAAGGCGGGAGCCGACGCTTTCCTGACGGGCGCCTCCGGCTATAACGCCGCAATCGAGGCTTCGGACAGAGGACTCTGCGTTATCGACGCGGGCCATTATCATACGGAATTTCTGCCGTTTGTGACGTCGATGAAAAAAATTCTCGCGTCCGCCTTTCCGGATGTTCGGGCTGAAATATCCTCCGCGGGGTGCGAAATTTCGTGTTTTTGAGCGGAATTGTTACAGTTATGTTTCAAAATTGCGGTTTTTATTGACAAATATTAAACGGAGTATTACAATAGCAATTGCGACTTTTGTTGCAAAAATAAAGAAAGAAGGAGGTGTCGTCATGAACAAAGTAAAATTGAAAAAGGAATTTATGTCACAGGGAATGATGGGCGCCTTCAGATTGATTTTCTGAAAGCATATCTTTGCGCAATTTTCGGCGTAGCCCTGCGGCTGCGCCTTTTTTCATTCGGGCGCGAAAGCGCAACCAAAATTCGTCAAAGGTGAAATTTATGAATTCAAACAAGACAAAAAATCAGAAAAGAGCGGAAAAGCGGGGAAAGCTGAAAATGACCCTCGGCTTCATGCGCGGGTCTGTCGGCTTCTTTGTCACAAGTATAATCGCGGCTCTGCTCCTTGCCCTGCTCGATACGCTCAGCCCGAAGATTATAAGTGTAACCGTCGACAGTGTGCTCGGCAGCGAGCCTGCGGAGCTGCCGGAATGGGCAATCTCCATTATAAACTCTCTCGGCGGATTTGAATATTTCCGTCACCATCTCTATTATGTGGCGCTGCTGCTCGTCGTCCTCGCAGTGTTTACGGCGGTGTTCCAGTATTGCAACCGCGTGTTCAACGCAAAGGGCGCGGAGACGCTCGTCAAAAACATGCGCGACAGTATCTTCACCCATATCGACCGCCTCCCCTTCTCATGGCATATGAAAAACCAGACAGGCGACATAATTCAGAGATGTACGTCGGACGTGGACAACGTCAAGCGCTTTCTCTCCGACCAGCTGACGTCCGTTTTCAGGATAATAATAATGCTCTGTCTCTCGCTGTATTTCATGTTCTCAATGAACGTCAAGCTCGCGCTCGTCGCGGTTGCGTTCATGCCGTTCATCATAGGCTATTCCGCCCTTTTCCATGGAAAAATCGGAAAGAGATTTGAAGTCTGCGACGAAAACGAGGGAATTCTCTCCGCAATCGCGCAGGAAAATCTGACGGGCGTGCGCGTTGTCCGCGCGTTCGGCAGAGAGAGCTACGAAAGAGAAAAGTTTACAAAGCAGAACGAATATTACACAGGGCTCTGGGTCAACCTTCACAAGACGTTTTCGATATTCTGGTCGACCTCCGACCTTATCTCCGGTATCTGGGTCATGTGTATCGTTGTCGTCGGCGCGGTTATGTGCGTTAAGGGCGACGGAATGACGGCAGGCAAATACATAGCGTTCATCTCATATAACGCAATGCTCATGTGGCCGATACGTCAGCTCGGACGAATGATATCCGAAATGAGTAAAACGGGCGTTTCCCTCGGACGTATCTATCAGATAATGTCCGCAGAGGAAGAGCACGACAAGCCCGACGCCGTCACGCCCGATATGCACGGAGACATCGTCTTCGACCATGTCAGCTTCGCTTATGACGGTTGCCCCGAAATCCTTTCGGACATCAATTTCAGCGTAAAAGCCGGAACGACGCTCGGTATTCTGGGCGGAACAGGCTCCGGAAAATCAACCCTTATGTATCTGCTGGACAGACTTTATGACATCCCAGAAGGGTGCGGAAAGATAACAATCGGCGGTGTGGACATTGCGGATATGAAAGCCGATTGGGTCAGAGAGAACGTCGGAATGGTGCTTCAGGAGCCGTTCCTCTTCTCAAAATCGATTGCGGAGAACGTCGGCATAACGAAAGAAGACATCGACCTTCCCGAAATCCGCGAGGCGGCAAGAATTGCCTGCCTTGACGAAACCGTCACTTCATTTTCAAAGGGCTATGACACCTTCGTCGGCGAAAGGGGCGTGACGCTCTCCGGCGGACAGAAACAGAGAGCGGCGATTGCAAGACTTATCGTCCAGAGAACGCCGATTATGGTCTTTGACGACTCGCTTTCCGCAGTCGACACGGAGACGGACAGCAAAATCCGTCATGCTCTTTCGGAAAATCTCGGCGGGTCGACGGTCATCCTCATTTCCCACCGCATAACAACTCTTATGCAGGCGGAAAAGATAATCGTGCTCGACAAGGGCAGAGTCGCCGAAGAGGGCACCCATTCCGAACTTATTTCAAAGGGCGGCCTTTATAAACAGATATACGAAATTCAGACGAAAAGAGCGGAGGAGGTCATATGAACGCGCAGAACACAAAAGATAAACAGCAATATGTTTCCCTTCCCTTCTTCGGCCTGCCGAAGGTGTTCAAATACATAAAGAAATACCGCAACTGGATAATCATAATGGTCACCTGCGGCGTGCTCGCGTCGGCGGGAGACATTCTCATTCCTTTCTTTCAGAGATATGCGCTAAACCATCTTGAAGACGGCGTTTTCATTGCAAACCTCGTCCCCTTCATACTCTTCTATGTACTGACGCTCCTCGGAAAGATAATAACGGACTTTATCTCGTCATTTCTTTCGGGAAGGGTCGAGCTTTCCGTCCTGCGCGACCTGCGCAAGCTCAGCTTCGACCATTTGCAGACGCTCTCCTTCTCATATTTCAATCAGAACAGCGTCGGATATATTCATTCGCGCGTCATGAGCGATACAGCCCGCATAGGCGAGCTTGTCTCATGGGTTATAATGCAGGGTGTATGGAACTTTTCATACCTTATCGGGGTTGTCGTTGTCATGTTCTCAATGAATGTAAAGCTG
The DNA here is from genome assembly GCA_002405565.1 of Clostridiales bacterium UBA4653. Classification (GTDB taxonomy): domain Bacteria; phylum Bacillota; class Clostridia; order Oscillospirales; family CAG-272; genus CAG-841. Next base: position 1,539 of record DHMB01000030.1, on the reverse strand, counting down.
ACATTGCTCATCCTCGCCGTAATCCCACTTATAACCGTTGTTTTCGCGATATTCCAGAAGAAGCTCGTAAATGAAAACAGACATATAAGAGAAGTCAACTCAAAAATAACAGGCAACTTCAACGAAGGCATTACGGGCGCAAAGACAATAAAGACGCTCGTCATTGAAGATAAAGTGGAGCGCGATTTCGTCCGCGACTCAAAGGAAATGAAGCGCAGCTCCGTCATGGCTCAGCGTTACCGCTCGATCCTCTCCGCAATGATCGGTTTTGCCTCGTCCATCGCGCTTGCGATAGTCATCTGGAAGGGTGGCGAGCTTTCGCTCATCGGCAATGACGCCATCGGCTATATGGACGTCGGCACGCTTTCGCTTTTCATGTCATATGCGCTCGGTATTATCGAGCCGATACGCTGGATAGTCGATATGATATCGGATCTCGTCCGCGAGCAGGTAAACATTGAGAGACTGACAAAGCTCCTTGAAACAAAATCGGACGTTACGGACACGCCCGAGGTCATTGAAAAATACGGCGATACTTTCTCTCCGAAGAAGGAAAACTGGGAGGAGCTGCACGGAGACATAGAATTCCGCGACGTTTCCTTCAAATATCCGGACGGCGACGAATATATCCTTGAGCATTTCAATCTTAAAATCCCGCAGGGATCAAACATTGCAATCGTCGGCGAGACGGGAGCGGGAAAATCGACTCTTGTAAACCTTGTCTGCCGTTTCTATGAGCCGACCTCGGGTCAGGTTCTCATCGACGGCAGGGACGCAAGAGAAAGAAGCCAGCTCTGGCTGCACAGCAACATCGGTTACGTCCTCCAGACGCCGCACCTCTTCTCCGGCACGATACTTGAAAACCTGCGTTACGGCAAGCCCGACGCAACAATCGAAGAGATCAACGAAGCGCTTCGCAGAGTCTCCGCGGACGGCGTTGTCGCCAAAGCCGAAAACGGACTTGACACCAACGTCGGCGAGGGGGGCGACCTTCTTTCGACAGGCGAAAAACAGCTCATTTCCTTTGCCCGCGCGATAGTCGCAGACCCGAAAATTCTCGTCCTCGACGAGGCGACGGCGTCCATCGACACGCTCACCGAGCAGAACATCCAGAAGGCGATAAGCGAGGTCATCCGCGGCAGAACGTCGATTATGATCGCGCACAGACTTTCAACAGTCCGCGACGCGGACGTCATCCTGGTCGTAAGCGACGGAAAGATTGTCGAACAGGGAAATCATGCCTCTCTCATGAAGCAGAAGGGTCATTATTACAACCTTTACACGCGCCAGTACGAAGAAGACGCAACGAAAAACATATTGAGCTAAAAGAAAAAACTCCCTTCGGGGAGTTTTTCTTTCGGAACCAAAGAGATGAAATAACCGGATGGCTTTGCCGCATTTTATACGGAAGCAGAAACGCAGAGAAATCTATAATAAAACCCGCGCGGAGCGCACCTTTTCTTTTCACGAAACTTGTCAATATAAATAGACAAATTAAAGAGTTAATTTTTCAAAGCATTCATTCGGAGTAAGGTAACC
>DHMB01000153.1:38534-45897 GCA_002405565.1 Clostridiales bacterium UBA4653 | reverse complement strand
TGTACTTTCTTTTTTGAAAAGAAAGTACGAAAGAAAGCAATTCAGGAGGCACATCCTCCTGAAAGACCACCTGTAAAAGTTCAAGGCGGAGCCTTTCTGCCACGTCGGCTTTACCAAAGCAAAGGCGGAAGTGCGGTTCGAATCTTAAAGCGTTTTTAATTGTATGGAGCCTTTATCCCTGCGCTGACGGGGGGCGAGCAAGAGTTTCTCATTATTTCTTTAAGGCTTCCACTTTGAGGAAGCCGGCGCGACGAAGGCGCGACTGAAGGAGTGCTCCTCCCACCGCATTGCGGTTTTCCGCGCCCTCTTCTCGGCGAAGCCTGTCTGCACAGTTGTCAAAAGCTCTGCATATCATCAATAACTGAAGTTTCTTCTGCCTTTTTGATATGCCCCGTCTGCGCAGTTATCGAAAAGTCTGTATATCCTTCCCGATAATTAAAGTTTCTTTTGCCTACTTTTCTTTTCAAAGAAAAGTAGGTTATTGGATTTCGCCGGCGATTTCGTAAAGGCGCTGCATACCGGAAAGAACCTTTGCGCAGCGAGCTTCCATCGACGCTTTGTCCTCGGGAGAGAGCGCAGCGATTTCTTCGGGAGTGATCTTCTTTTTGAACATTCTGTCAACAGTCAGCGCATATTTGATCTCTGTGCAGCAAATCTGATCGTCAACCTTGCAGACAACGAGGTCCGAATGACCTGCGAGAAGCTGGTCAACGGCGTAAACGCCCATTTCGGAAGCTACGAGTCTGTCCTCAAGAGTGGGCGAGCCGCCTCTCTGAACGTGTGCAAGACGGGCAAACTTTGTTTCAACGCCTGTTTTGTCCTGAATGGTCTTTGCGAGCTGTTCCGCATAGCCGGGGAGACCCTCGGAAACGATTACGATAAACGCTCTCTTGCCGCCTGCTCTTGCTCTCTTGATGTCCTCGATTGCCTTGTCTTCGTCAAAGGGAATTTCGGGAATTGCGATTGCCGTTGCGCCTGTTGCAATACCCGTGCGGAGGGCGATGTGTCCCGCCCAGCGCCCCATAACCTCAACAACGTCGCAACGCGCGTGCGATTCGCAGGTGTCGCGGAGACGGTCAACCATAGCGATGACCGTGTTCATTGCCGTGTCAAAGCCGATGGTATAGTCTGTTGAAGTAATGTCGTTATCGATTGTGCCGGGGATACCGATCGTCGGTATGCCGCGCTTGGAAAGGTCTGTTGCGCCGCGGAACGTTCCGTCGCCGCCGATTGCGATGATACCGTCGATATGGTTCTTTTCGCAAACGGCAATAGCCTTTGCCATACCCTCTTCGGTTTTGAATTCAAGACAACGGTCTGTATAAAGTACGGTTCCGCTGCGCGTGATGATGTTCGAGACATCGGAAGGAGACTTGACGAGCACCATATTGTCGTTTATAAGCCCCTTATAGCCTTCATAGATACCGTAAACCTCAACGCCTCTTGCAAGAGCGGCTCTTGCGGCTGCTCTGTATGCGGCGTTCATACCGGGAGCGTCGCCGCCCGATGTAAGTATGCCTATTCTTCTGAACTGTTTCATTTTCTTGCCTTCCTTTATTTTTGAATTATTTGTTTACTTGTTTTCCTCGGAATTTACGCCTCCGCAGAGGAAGTTTATCGCTCTGGGAACGGAATCCTTTGCATTATACCATGGCTCGGAATCATAGCGATAATCAAACTTTTTGCAGAACCAGCTGACGTCGCCCCCAAGCTCGTGAATATACTTTTTCATAATATCCCGCGATACGGAGAAGAATTCGCCGAACATTTTCTTCGGAAGATTGTCTCTCCCCGCCGCGAGCAGGAGCTTGTAATCCCGCAGGCAGAAGCAACGTTGCGCCTTGTATTTATCGCGGAACTGCTCCTCGTTTTCCCAGAGATATATCACCGTGCCGAGCATTTTTGAAAAAGCGTCGTCGACGCGCGAGCAGACATAGCAGGAGGCTTCAAGCCTTCCCAGCTTTTCCTCCTCTTTTGTGCCCTTGCCGTCAAAAAGGGTGCCGCCGGAGAAGATTTCCTTTTCCGTCTCGGCTATGTGACTTTCAAGCATAAGCGCGATCGGAAGCCGGCTCCCGCCGCTGCCCGTCATCATATCGAAATGGTGACGGCAAAAGCCCTTTTTGTTCGTCTCGATGCGGACGTCCGGCTCCATCATCGCTGCGCCCGTTATGCGCTCCAGCTCGTTTTTTTCAAGCATATTGCGCATAAGGCAAAGCGGACAATCGGGCGTTTCGCTTTCAAGGGTTTTGTCAAAAGCCTCGTTTATCGGTATCGTATATATCTTTTCTGCCACTTCGCTCCGTCTCCTTTCGGGGTTTATACGCAGAGCTCAACGTTTGCAACGTATGCTCTGTGGTCGGAGAGCTGTTTGTTTATTATTTCAACGGATTCGGTTTTGAATTCCTTGCTGACGAAGATATAATCTATCTTCTGGTCGGGGCCGAATTCGGGATTTGTCGGGAATGTGATTGCATTCTGGTCGGGATAGACGTCAAACGTATCGGAGAGAAGCTCGCGGATGGGATCGAGAACCGGATCATCCGGCTGAGCGTTGAAATCGCCCATAACGATTACAGGGTGCTCGCTGTCCTTGATGAGCTCTGCCATAATCTTGACGGCGTTTGCTCTTTCCGCCTTTGCAAGACCGAAATGCGAAACGAAAACGTCAACGTCCGTGCCGTCAAAATCGACAAGCGCATTGAGGATGACTCTTGTCTCGTAATAAACGTCCTCGTCACGTGTGAGCGGGTCGGGGATGGGGCAGATACGGACATTTTTTATATGATGCTTTGAGAGAAAGCCGTTGCCGTAGTTGCCAGGCTTGCCGCCGAAAAGCCATGTGACGGCGGGAGCGAACGCGTCCTCATAGCCGAGAAGACCGCCCAGAACCTGCGTAGTCTTTATTCTGCCGCTGCGGACGAGCATATAATCGACTTCGTTGAGTCCGCAGATGTCCGGAGCCTGCTCCTTTATAGTTTCGGCGTATTTTTCAACGGCATATTCAAACGGTTTTCCCGTGCCCTTGCCGAAATCGCGTGTTGCGGCGATGTTATAGGTCATAAGTTTTAATTTCATAGTTTTTTCCTCCGAAAATAAAAGCTTCGATTTTCTTTCATAATAATATCATCTTTTTCTCGTAATTACAATAAAAAATCGTTAAATAATGATTAAATTTATGCCCTCTCGGTTGACAAAACGGCGAAAATAACGCATAATTGAGTATGAGCCTGCGATAAAGGAGGGCATATCATGATACAGACAGCCGTTTGCACGGATAAAATAGTTTTTGAAGGCGTTCGGAATTTTTCTCCCGCCCTCATTTTTGACTGCGGTCAGTGCTTCCGTTTTGACGTCCTTGCAGACGGCTCAGCGGAGGGAACCGTCGGGCGCGAGCATGCAAAAATCTCCGTCCGCGGCGATACTGTCACAGTTGACGGCGGGCAGGACAGAGAGCTCTGGCGGCGGTTTCTCTGTATTGACGAGGATTACGACGCCATAAAAGAGAACATCGGCGAGCATTTCGGCAAATACGGGGACGTCATTTTTGACGCAATGCGCGTCGGAGACGGAATAAGAATTCTCCGGCAGGACGAATGGGAGGCGCTTTGCTCGTTCATCGTCTCGCAGAATAACAATATCGGCAGGATAAAGAAAATTATCGCGCGGCTCTGCGAAAAATTCGGCGAGCCGTTTGAATTCGGCGGGAAGATATATTACAGCTTTCCGAAGGCGGAGACGCTTGCCTGCGCAAGCGAAATCGACATTTTCTCCTGCGGCACGGGCTTCCGCGCAAAATACATAAGTGACGCGGCAAAGAGGGTTGCTTCGGGCGAAACAGACCTTGCCTCAATTGCGGCTATGGATGATGAATCCGCGCGCGCAGAGCTGATGAAGATATGCGGCGTCGGGCCGAAGGTTGCAAACTGCACTTTGCTTTTCGGTTTTCATCGGCTTGCCTCGTTTCCCATCGACGTATGGATAAAACGCGTGCTTGACAAATATTATAAAAACGGGATAGACCTTTGCGACCTCGGCGATTACGCGGGCGTCGCGCAGCAATATCTTTTCTATTACGAACGCTATAAAAACGGGGAGGAAATCAAATGATACTTGAACCGAAAAATATAGACATAGCCTATCGTTGCGACGAATGCGGAGGCACCGTGCGCACGGTTGTCGGCGCGCTTGCGCTCTCGGGCGATATGCTGAAATTAAAGTGCGACTGCGGCGGCAGCGAGCTTCAGATAAACAAAACGTCGGACGGAAAATACCGTTTTACTGTACCCTGCGTTTTCTGTGATTCGCCGCACAGCTTCGTCATTTCAAGAAAGACGCTGATGTCAAGAGAACTTTTCACATTCCCTTGCCCCTATGCGGGAATGGATATCCTTTTCATAGGCGATGAAAAGCAGGTCGACGAAGCGATTGAAAAATCGGATGACGAGCTTTCGGAGCTTCTCGGCGAGCAGAGCTTTGACGATATCAAAAAGCCCGAAAACGAAGAATGGGGCGATGCGCATCTTCAGGATCTGATCCTCTTCTCGCTCGGCGAGCTTGCAGAGGACAATGCAATTAAATGCGACTGCCCCGACGGAGGAGACTTTGTTGTCACCCCGCATCCGGACAGGGTTGAAATAGCCTGCAAAAAATGCGGCTGTAAAAGAGAAATTTCGTGCGAGGAGGGGAGCATCGGCGCTCACGTGCTTTTCGATTGTGACACCTTCCGTCTTCTCCCGCCCGACGATAATAAGGAGGATAAATAAATGAAAAAAATAGTTTCTTTCGGCGAAATAATGCTCCGCCTGGCTCCGGAGGGTTATCTCCGTTTTGAACAGGCAGACAAATTCTGCGCAACCTTCGGCGGAGCTGAGGCAAACGTTGCCGTTTCCCTTGCACGCTTCGGCGAGGATGCTCATTTCGTCACAAAAATTCCTGCAAACCCGATCGGCGACAGTTGTATCCGTGCGCTCCGCGCAGAAGGCGTTGACGTTTCCGATATCGCCCGCGGCGGCGAGAGACTCGGCATTTATTATGCGGAAAAGGGCGCTTCGCAGAGACCGTCAAAGGTCGTTTACGACAGAAAATACAGCTCCATATCGGCTGCCGGCAGAGAGGATTTTGATTGGGAAAAGATTCTTTCCGGCGCAGACTGGTTCCATTTCACGGGCATAACTCCCGCCCTCTCGGACGGTACCGCAGAAATCTGTCTGGACGCTCTCAAAACGGCGAAAAAGCTCGGCGTCAAGACCAGCTGCGACCTCAACTTCCGCAAAAACCTCTGGACGAGCGAAAAAGCCGGCAAGGTTATGGGCGAGCTTATGACATATGTTGATCTCTGCATCGCAAACGAAGAAGACGCGGACAAGGTTTTCGGTATCAAGGCTGCTTCGACCGACGTTGAAACCGGCAAGCTGGACAGAGACGGCTATAAGGACGTTGCAAAACAGCTCTGCGAGCATTTCGGTTGCTCCTCCGTTGCAATCACGCTCCGCGAAAGCATTACCGCAAACGACAACAACTGGGCAGCTATGCTCTATTCGGGCGGCGAATGCTATTTCTCAAAGAAGTATGCCGTTCATATTGTTGACCGTGTCGGTGGCGGCGATTCCTTCGGCGCAGGACTTATATACAGCCTTGTAAACGGCAAGTCCCCCGCAGACGCTATCGAATTTGCAACCGCGGCTTCATGCCTCAAGCACACAATCGAAGGCGATTTCAACCGCGTAACTGTTGATGAAGTAAACGCGCTCGTAAAGGGCGGCGGCAGCGGCAGAGTTCAAAGATAACCCACTTTTCTTTGAAAAGAAAAGCACGAAACAAAAATCAAAAAGGAGCGGGGAACCGCTCCTATTTATCAGAATATAGAATTTTTTCAAAATCAATAACGTCTATATGTCGATAAAGGCGGGGTGGGCAACCCGTTCCCTGTATTGAAATACTCATTTGTGTGGGCAATAAAATATCCGCTCAAAACAAAAACAGAGATGAAAAAATCACCTCTGTTTTTTATATGATGTTTTATCAAACCAATTGTTGAAGCTTCTTTTCAAAGAAAAGAACGGTCGAAGTCGGAGAAGCCGCATTTTTCGGCGAGGGCGGAGGCGCGGTCGAAGGCGAAGGCAATTGCGTCCGTTGAATGAGCGTCACTGGAAAAGACGATTCTTCCGTGCATTTCGTTCAGTGCGCGGAGAAGATATTCCGAAGGGTACGGCACGGTGCGTCCGACGCGGAACATAGCGCCTGTGTTTATTTCAAATATCTTGCCGGCGTCATTCAGCTTTTCCATTGTGCGGACGGCGATTTTTTTGTATTCCGGCGATGTGCGGTCAAAGACGGAGCCGTCGTCATTGAATTTTTCGATGAGGTCAAAATGACCGACAATGTCGACCTCGGGATTTTCCGCATGACGGGCAAGGAGAGAATAATATTCTTTGCAATAAGCATAAGGGTCGCCGCCGAAATAGGTTTTTATAGCCCTGAACACTTCTTCTTTTGTTGAGTCGACGGGGCAGAATTCGTCACCCTGCTTTATATAATGCACCGAGCCTATGACATAATCAAACGGGGCAAGGTCGATATCCGAAAAAATATCATGTTCTATTCCGCAGAGAACCTTTATCCTGCCCGAAAATTCCGTTTTCAGCGAGTTTATTTCCTTTATATAATTTTCCGTCCGTTCGCCCGCCATCATCCAATGAGAGGCGATTTTCATATGCGCATGGTCGGAAAAGCCGTAGGCGTCAAGCCCTTTTTCAATGGCAGCCGAAAGCATTTCGCGCGGGGAAAACTTTCCGTCGCTGTAATTTGTGTGGGTATGAATGTCGGCTGATATGTTCATGTTTACAAATCCTCCGTGTTGTGATATAATATCAATAGATAATTTACCATAGCGGCGGGGAAAGGTCAAGGGGGAACATGATGAAAAAGGCTTTAATTATTTTATGCGCGGCACTTGCGCTGATTTTTATCATTTGCCTCTGCCTGAATTTCGCCGTTGTTTTTTCGTCACAAAAAAGCATTACGGACGGAGAAAACGTGAAAGCCGACGTTATAATCGTGCTCGGGTGCGGCGTAAAGCCTGACGGGTCTCCGAGCGATATGCTCCGTGACAGACTTCTGACGGCTGTCAACCTTTATAAAGACGGCGTGGGGGAAAAGCTCCTTCTCTCCGGCGACAGTAAAAATGCGGAGAAATATGACGAGGTCGGCACGATGAAGCGGGTCTGCCTTTCGCTCGGCGTGCCGGAGGAGGATATCATGACGGACACCCTCGGCCTATCGACCTTTGAAAGCATTGACAGGGCAAAAAAGGTCTACGGAATTGAAAACGCGATAATCGTAACGCAGAAATATCATCTTTACA
>DHMB01000153.1:29386-38493 GCA_002405565.1 Clostridiales bacterium UBA4653 | reverse complement strand
ATTTACAGAGCCCTCTATATAGCGAAAAGCCGCGGAATTTCGGCTGTCGGCGTTTCGGCTGATCTGCATACTTACGGCGGACAGCTCTTCCGCGATATAAGAGAAATTCCCGCAAGAGTTAAGGATTTTTGGCTCTCGCTTTCAAAATAAAAGGCGAACCGCCTGAATGAAAACAAAAAATCACCGGATTTCTCCGGTGATTTTCATTTTGGGCTTAAAGCAATTAAGCAGTGTAAACGCTTACGCGCTTTTTGTTGCCTGCGACGCGTTCAAACTTTACAACGCCGTCAACAAGAGCAAAGAGAGTATCGTCCGAGCCTTTGCCGACGCCAACGCCGGGGCGAACGTTTGTGCCTCTCTGTCTTACGATTATGTTACCTGCTCTTACGCTGGAACCGTCCGACTTTTTAACGCCGAGACGCTGCGCATTACTGTCACGTCCGTTCTTTGTCGAACCAACGCCTTTTTTGTGAGCAAAAAACTGTAATCCGAGTCTTACCATTTCAAAAACACCTCCGTTAAAAGAATGATTACCGACGGGAAAAGAAACCGTCAGATGGCTTTTTCTTCTTCGTCCACTTCGATAAAATCGTAATAATCTTCAATCATGTCATTGAGTTGAAGAAAATAACTGTAAATAAGTCCGGAAATGGCAAAGCGTTTTGCTTCGTCCTCCTCATATTCGGGGAGCGCGCCGCGCGCGATGACCGTAACGTCGGTCGTCTTGTCGTCGATCGTGTAATCCACGTCGGACGCCCATGCGACTTCGATTGTGTTGATGACGAGCATCGTCATAGCGGAGACTGCCGCGCAGACGATATCCTTGCCGGCTTCGTCATAACCCGAGTGACCGGATTCGCGGAAGCCATAATAATTCCCGTTTGACTTATAAAATACGACTTTAATCATCAGCCTACGATAGATTCGATCTGAACCTTTGTATAGGGCTGTCTGTGACCGATTTTCTTCTTTTCGTTCTTCTTGGACTTATATTTGAGAATATAAATCTTCTTGCCCTTGCCGTTTTTAAGAACCTTTGCAGTAACCTTGGCACCTGCAACTGTGGGCGTGCCTGCTACGAAGCTTTCGCCGGAAACCGCAAGAACTTCACCGAACTCAACGGTTGCTCCTTCTTCTGCATCGAGCTTTTCAACGAAGATGATGTCACCCTCCTGAACCTTGTACTGCTTTCCGCCCGTTTTGATAATTGCGAACACGAAAAGCACCTCACTTTCAATATAGACTCGCTGATCGGGGCAAGCAATCTCCTGCTTTTTAAGGCACCCGACATCATGCGGCATTTTATTCTATCACAACCGAAATGCAATTGTCAAGTATAATTTTCATTTTTATAGCATTTATCCGCGTTTTTTAATTGTTTTCCGCCGATTTTTCTTTTCTGCTTTGCAAATATCCCGCCATGAAAAAAATGACCGTCGTCAGGAGAATCATGTGATAAACCGTGTTGTAATCCATTTTCCAGATAAGAGTGAAATAAAGATCGCGCTTTGCCTGAACAATGCCGCCGGGAACCTCGCAAAGTATTCCGATAAGGTAAAGCAGATAACTTTTTTTCTTTGTCTTTATGAAAGAATAGCCGAACATCGCCGCGGAAAAAAGTATGCAGACGATGGCATAAAATGTGTAAACAACGAGGAATTTGCTTCCCCTGTAAGCAAAATAAAGTGCGAGGAGCCCCGCATACGAAAGGACGCACATTGAAGAAAAGACGATAAGCGCGGTTTTTGTGTGCCTCGGGAATACGTCCGAAACGGAAACGACGGAAAACATCGAGCAGGCTATGCACATAAAGACGGGCAATATTACCCAGACGACCTGCTCAAACGATTCGTTCCACTCCAGCAGGTGGACGGTGAACCCTATGTAGCTGCTTATGGCAAGCGAGCACATAACGACCTTCCAGAGTCGCGCGACCGTGCTTTTGTCTCGCAGAAGGATGAAAAAGAACACAGTCGCCGCTATGGCGCATAAAAGATCGGATATAGACGTGAATATTTCGGGTGGCGCCGTGAAAGTCATAAATACCTCTTGTGAAAAAACAATACATATAATTATATCACGAAAAAGCGGGCGCTTGCCCCGATTTGTGAAAAAATTTAACGCAAATGTAACCTTTTTTATTTTATGTTGACAATCAATCGCCGCAAAGGTATAATAGAGCCGGATAAAAAGTCGCTTAGGCGAAAAAAGGAGAAAAATTATGGCAGAAGATAAACCCAATGAGAAAATAAAAGTTCAGCCGCTGACGCCGGCGCCACTGCTCATCGTGCTTGCAAGCTTCGATCCGAGCGGAGAGGGAATAAATCATTTCGATCCGGAACATCCCGAGGTTCTGACGGACAAGACGAGCAAATATTACGGCGAGCAATGGGCAATATCAAAGCCCGAGGACTGTTACGACAGGTTCTTCGGCGAGAATTGCCGCTCAATGCTTGATTTCTATAAGGAAATGACGGGAAACAAATTCTGGTTTTACCCTGTTGTAATAGATCATCCCGCGGAGGGAATGCCGAAGGCGGGAGTCGTTTCCGTTTCCGTGCCGATTCCGCACCCAGCGGCTCTTCGTAATCTTGAAGGCTATGACAACGGCTCGGCAGCCGCAAAGGCGATTCACGACATCGTCTGCGCCTGCGACAAATATATTGATTTCAAAAAATATGACCACGACGGCGACGGAATCATCACGCCGAACGACCTCGCGGTTATAATCCTCAATGCGGGATATGACCATTCCAGCTGCGAAAAGGACAGCGAATGCGGCTTTGTCGATTATGAAAACGGCCCGACCCCGACTCACCGTTTTCAGGTTCACGGCACAAGCCAGCCGACCGACGCCGAGCTTTCCGGCGGTGTGAAGATCGTGCGCGTATCGAACATAGGCGAATACAGAAGCGTAAGAGTCGGACTTACGACAATCGGCACGCCGGCACACGAGCTTGCGCACAACCTCGGCGCGCAGGATATGTACAGCCGTTATACATGGGGAGATGACGTTGAGCCGAGATGGCCGACGCCCCGCAGCTTTTCGCTTATGTGCAACGGTAACCACATAAAGGACGGCAATATGCCGACGTATATTGACCCGTATCAGCGTATTTATTTCGGCTGGACAGACGTTATAACGGCGGATGAGGACGGAATTTATACGCTCAAAAGCGTTATGACGGGCGACCACGTTCTCAAAGTCCCGACGCCGAATCCCGATGAATATTTCCTCTTTGAAATACGCCTGAAAAAGGGCTTTGAGGAGTTTATCACGGGCGACGAAAGCCGCGGCGGCGTTGTTGCTTATCATATTGATGAGGGCGTCAACCGTGAATGGTTCCTCCGTGCGCAGTGCGTATCGTCCAACAGACCGGAGGGCAAGCGTCACGACCTCGGCAATGCGCTCAAACCCCGTTGCGGTATGGAGGAGATCAGGAATGAGGAAGGCAACCTTCTCCGTTTCGGCCCGCTTTATTCAGCAGAAAAGACGGATGGCGACCCCTTCTTCTATAAGAGCGACGACCCGAAAACCGCCGTTTTCGATTCCGCACTCTATTGCGGCGCGGCAAGCGAATCATATTCGCTCAATTCCTTCCCCAAAGGCGTTTCAAAGGGCTGGCACCTTACAGCCGAAGTCCTTGACCCCGCAGGCGACGAGATGAGAATCAGAATAACAAGAGGATAAAAAACAAAATCCCCGCTTCGGCGGGGATTTTTTGTTAAAGTATAAAACCAAGCGGTAACAGCTCGGAAAGAGAGGAGACTTTGAAATCGTCCTCGGTTTTTACGAGTATAATCGGAAAATCGGGCGGGCAGAATTCGCAGATGAACTGCCTGCAAATGCCGCAAGGAACGATGTATTCGTCGCCGTGATCGGCTGCGACGGCAAGCGCCGTAAATTTCTTTTCGCCTTCCGAGATAGCCTTTGACATTGCCGTTCTCTCTGCGCAGATCGTCGCCCCGAAGGACGAATTTTCAATGTTGCAGCCGAGATAAACCTTTCCGCTCTCTGCCATGAGCGCCGCTCCGACGGGAAAATGCGAATAAGGCACATAGGCGTTTTTGCTCGCTTCAATAGCCTTTGCCGCAAGGGCTTTATAGTCAACCGTCATCTTTTAATCCTCCCGTAAACACTTTCTCCGCAGAGATTATAATCTGCGCCCAGCATATCGCAGACAGTTGCCGCAATATCTGAATATGTCGGCAAGGTGCCGAGGTTGACAGGCGCAATGTGCTTGCCGTAGATAAGGAACGGAACGTTTTCGCGCGTATGGTCGGTTCCCTTGTACATAGGGTCGCAACCGTGATCGGCTGTTATCATCAGAACGTCGTCATCATTCATATTTTCTATAAACGGCGCAATCTGACGGTCAAACCGCATTATCGCCTCCGCATAACCGGGGGCGTTTCTTCTGTGACCGAAGGACGAGTCAAAATCGACAAGATTTACAAAGCAAAGTCCACGGAAATCCTGCTTCTGCGCTTCCATCAGCCTCTCCATACCGTTATCATTCGAGGTTGTGCGGACGGAGCTTGTTGTTCCTCTGCCTGCAAAAATATCCCCGATCTTGCCTATGCAAACGGTGTCATAGCCCTGCGCTTTGAGCAGATCGAGCATAGTTTCGGATGGCGGCTCCGCCGAAAAATCGTGACGGCGACAGGTTCTGACGAAGGGATATTCGCCTTCAAACGGTCTTGCAATAACTCTGCCGACGCAATATTTGCCCGTAAGCAGCTTTCTTGCAATCTCACAGTAGCGATAGAGCTCATCAATCGGCACGACGCTCTCGTGCGCCGCAATCTGAAATACGCTGTCCGCCGATGTATAAACAATCAGCGCACCTGTTTTCATATGCTCCTCGCCGTAGTCTTTTATGACCTCCGTTCCGGAATAGGGCTTGTTACAAAGAACGGCTCTGCCCGTCAGGCGGGAAAATTCATCAATTATCTCCTTCGGGAAACCGTCCGGAAAGACGGGAAGCGGATTCGGAGAATAAACGCCGGCGATCTCCCAATGACCGATCGTCGTGTCCTTGCCTGCGGAACGCTCCTCAACTCTGGCATATGCGCCGACAGGAGCTTCATATTTCGGATACCCCTCGCGGCTGACGCCGTCAATATTGAGAAGTCCGAGCTTTTTCATTGCGTCAAGGGAAAAGTTTTCGGTTTTCATAAGCGAGCCGAGTGTATCCGAGCCTTCATCGCCGAAGGCTGCCGCGTCCTTTGCTCCGCCTATACCGAAGCTGTCCAGCACTATAAGAAAAATTCTTTTCATATAAAAACCTCCTTTACGTTTTTATTGTATCACAAATAATATCTTTTGACAATAATATAAAAAAATATTGACAAATTGCACAAAAAAGATTAAAATTTATGATGGGCGAAAGCCTGAAATTCAAAGAAAAAGCTGAGGTGAAAACGTGATGGACGCGGGAAGTAACAGTTCGGTCGGACGAAGTATTTTTATTGTTCATACGTTTTCTGACCCCGCGGGACGAGGTCTTTTCCGTCGCGGATAAATCAGCGTAAATGAACATAAATAAAAAATTTCCGATGATCGCACATAGCTTTCGGTTTATCAAACAGAGAAGGCAAGCGGCGATCTTTTTATTTTGCCGCACCTTTTCGGAAAGAGGTGTGATATGGAAGAGAAAAAAGAGCTTTGTCAGGTCATAAGCGAAGCGCTTGAAAAAAAGCAGATCAAAGCGCTTTGCGAAATACTTGACGAAGAAAACCCTGTCGACATAGCGGAGGCGCTCAACGACCTTGATGACGAAAAACAGGTCACATTGGTGTTCCGACTGCTGAAAAAGGAAACGGCGGCGGACGCTTTCGCCTATATGGAGCCGGACGTTCAGGAGGCTTTGATAAAGAGCCTGAGCGATACGGAGCTTTCCGCCATAGTTGAAGAAATGGAAACGGACGACGCGGCAGACCTGATTGAAGAAATGCCGGCAAACGTCGTTGCGAGAATACTCAAAAACGCAAGTCCGCAGACAAGAAAAGCGATAAACGAGCTGCTCCTCTATCCGGAGGACAGCGCGGGCAGCATAATGACGCCCGAATACGTCTCGCTTAAAAAATCAATGACGGTCGCCGAGGCGTTTGACCACATTCGTCGCGTCGGAATTGACAAGGAAACGGTTTATACCTGCTATGTGACGGAAAACCGCAAGCTGATCGGCGTTGTTTCCGTCAAGCGAATGCTCATTTCTTCGTCCGAGACAAAAATCGAAGAAATTATGCACGATAATTTCATTGAAGTCCACACAACGGACGATAAGGAATTCGTTGCGGGACAAATCAAAAAATACGGTTATCTGGCGCTCCCCGTCGTTGACGCGGAGCAGCGTCTTGTCGGTATTGTCACAATCGACGACGCTATGGACGTCATTGAAGACGAGGCGACAGAGGATATGGAAAAAATGGCGGCAATGTCGCCTTCCGAAAAGCCGTATCTCAAAACAGGCATGATTGAAACATGGAAGCAGAGAATTCCGTGGCTTCTGATACTCATGGTTTCCGCAACCTTTACGGGAATGATAATCTCCGGATTTGAAAATGCCCTTGCCGCATGTACGGCGCTGACCGCTTTTATCCCGATGCTTATGGACACGGGCGGCAACAGCGGTGCGCAGGCGTCGGTTACTGTTATCCGCGCGCTGGCGCTCGGAGACGTCACCCCGAAGGACGTTTTCCTCGTTATAAAAAAGGAACTGCGCGTTGCGGCGCTTTGTGCAGGCACGCTTGCGGCGGCGAACTTTGTGAAGATAATGCTCGTCGAAATGCTGCTTCTTAAAACTCTGCCGTTTTCCGCGCAAGGCTTTGCCATTTCCGGCGTCGTATGTCTGACGCTTTTCGTAACCGTCATTTTTGCAAAGCTCATCGGCTGTACGCTACCGATACTTGCAAAAGCAATAAAGCTCGACCCGGCTGTTGTCGCAAGCCCGATAATCACAACGATTGTCGACGCTGTCTCGCTGATTGTATATTTCCTTTTTGCTTCAAAAATACTTCTTATATAATCGAAAAGCCACCCTTCGGGGTGGCTTTTTGAGTGAAGAGGGGCGAGAGAAAAGTGAAGAGAAGAGGGGCGCTCCGCGCGGGGTTTATTATATTGTGCGGGGTGGGTTGCGCCTGCGGGGAGGAGAGAAAGCAAGAGCATCTCATTTCTTTTTAAGGCTCCCTCTGAGAGGGAGCTGGCACGACGAAGTCGTGACTGAAGGAGTGCTCATTCCTGCGCGCTCTTCTTTGCGAAATCTTCAAGCGCATTTCTTTATCTTTATGTACTTTCTTTTTTGAAAAGAAAGTACGAAAGAAAGCAATTCGGGAAGAGTCCCGAAACCCTCTTAAAAGTTCAAGGCAGAACTTTCTTGCCACGTCAGCCTTACCAAAGCGAAGGCGGAGGTGCAGTTCGAATCTTAAAACGTTTTTAATAGTGCGGGGCTTTTGCGCCTGCGGGGACGGAAAAAAGCAAGAGTTTTTCATTTTTCTTTAAGGCTCCCTCTTTGAGGGAGATTTGCAATCCGAGCGGCTCTTCGCCGGAAAAAACGCAAAACAAAACCGTCACGGAAGCACCGTGACGGTTTTATATCGAAAAAATCAGTCCGACCGACCCTGTAAGCCGGGTTCTGTCGGGAGCGATCATCTATCTTTGCCATTCATTACTGAATGGCTCATTTGACAAAATCAAACTGCCGCCTCGCGCCTGACCCGTTTCCGGATCGGGCAGAGCATACCACGCAGGCACGGGGCGTTGCTTCGGATAGGGTTTACATGGCACCCCTTGTTACCAAGAGGTCGGTGAGCTCTTACCTCGCCTTTCCATCCTTACCGCGCAAAGCGCGGCGGTCTATTTCTGTTGCACTTTCCCGGAAGTCACCTTCGGCGGACGTTATCCGTTATCCTTGCTCTGTGAAGCCCGGACTTTCCTCACGGTAATACCTTTCGGCAACATACCGCGCGATCGCTCGGGTCGGTCGGGACTGATCATTTTTCGCCTATATATTTTATACCATCGGGCACACCGCCGTCAAGTTCTTTTTTGTAATCGTAGGGAGAAATTTTCTTTGTTGCTTTATAAATGTCGATTGATTTTCCCATCATACCGTCATCCGTAAACGCCTCATTTTCATAATACATTTCAAATGACAGTTTTTCGATTGTGCTTTCCGTGACTTCGCCCTTGCCCTCGCCTTTATATATATACAAAGGGCTTGACGCGTCCGCATTGGGATAAAGCAATGACGGAGCGACTGCGTCGCCGGAAAGAAGTCCCGGGATGACAAACGATACTTTTATATATTGATATACGGTTTTTGAATATTCGACGTATGAATAGGCGGTGTAAACATTGCCGTCCTCATCGCGCAGGGCGAATATAAAGGGTCGATCCGATATCATGTCAAGTGCGGCTTGCTTTTCTTCATCGCTTTCGTAATCGCGCGAAGCAATCTGTTCTCTCAATTTTTTCACCGTGCTGTTGTTATATCTGACGGTGAACTGCACTTCCTCGGTTTCGGCAACGATTTTAACGTCAAAAATCGCATATTCGCCGCCGCGGGGCATATAATCTTCAAGCTCCTGAGAAAATACCGTAATTTTGCCCTCGGAAAGAGCTTTTTCAATCTGCGGTGTGCAGAGGAGCGACGTCATGTTCTTACCGGGCTTGTTTGTGCCCATGCGGAAAAATATTATCGCAAAAAGCGCAATAATCAGCAGATAAAATAACCATTTGAGAATGTTTTTAAGCGTTCTGAAACTGAAAAGCTTGCCCCAGAAGGACTTTTCCCGATATATTTCCTCTTCGGCGTAATCGCCGTAATCATTCCAGTTCTCTGCCAAAGCAAAACACCTCTTTTCTTTTACAAAATGCTTTTCTCCCTGTATTATACTACGATTTTTCCCGACTTACAATATATAATTCCCGAATTTTTTGTGAACTGTGCGGCGTGCCTGCGGGGACGTGAGAAAGCAAGAGGTTTTTGCTTTCATAAATGGAGCGCGAATAATGTGGGGGCGAAGCAAAAAGGAGCGGGGAACCGCTCCTTCTTGTTAAAATATAATATTTGCACAAACCAATTATTGAAGTTTCTTTTGCC
>DHMB01000153.1:1461-29340 GCA_002405565.1 Clostridiales bacterium UBA4653 | reverse complement strand
CTTTTCAAAGAAAAGTACGGTCAGGAGAGGGATTTCAGCGTTTCCATAACGTAATTTCCGAATTCCTCGCAGGTTGCGCCGGTGTCTCTGCCTGTGATGACGAGCTTCTTTTCCTCGAAGCAGCAGATGTCAAGCGCTCTTTCGAGACGGTTGGCTCTGTCCTGCAAGCCTATGTGCGAAAGGAGCATAACGCAGGCACGGAGCATAGAGCAGGGGTCTGCGTATTTGCCTCTGCCTTCTGCAATCATACGGGGAGCGGAGCCGTGAATTGCTTCAAACATAGCGTATTTTTTGCCGATGTTTGCGCAACCCGCCGTGCCGACGCCGCCCTGAAATTCCGCGGCTTCGTCCGAAATGATGTCGCCGTAAAGGTTCGGCAGAAGAAGAACCTGAAAATCGCGACGACGCTTTTTGTCAACGAGCTTTGCCGTCATAATATCGGCGTACCATTCGTCCGTTGTGATTTCCGGATAAAGCTCTGCGACCTTGTGGCAGTCTTCAAGGAAATTGCCGTCTGTGGTCTTTATGACGTTTGCTTTTGTGACGAGCGAGACGCGCGTAAAGCCGTTTTTGCGGGCGTAATCATACGCAAGACGGGCAATTCTGTCCGAGCCTTGCTTTGTTGTTATCGTAAAGTCGACGGCGAGGTCGTCCGTGACGTTATAGCCGAGAGAGCCGACAGCATAGCCACCCTCCGTGTTTTCTCTGAAAATCGTCCAGTTGATGCCCTCTTCGGGGACTTTTACAGGGCGGATATTTGCGAAAAGGTCGAGCGCTTTGCGCATTGCAACGTTTGCAGATTCAATGTTCGGCATGCCGCTGCCCTTCTGGGGGGTTGTTGTCGGGCCCTTGAGGATGATATCGCATTTTTTCAGCTCTGCGAGAACGTCATCTGGAATACCCTTGCCGACTTTTATTCTGTTTTCAAGCGTCAGCCCTTCAATGTTTATGAATTTAACCTTGCCGCTTTCTTCAAGGTCGGAGAGAATGTATTTGAGAACTCTTTCCGCTTCCGAGGAGATGATCGGGCCGATGCCGTCTCCGCCGCAAACGCCGATTTTGATTGTTTCGAGCTTTGAATAATCCGTAAAGTCGCCCTGCGACTTCATATCTTCAATTCTTTCAAGCTGTCCTTCAAGAATTTTCTTGAATTTTTCCGCCGCCAGTTCAAGGGAGGCTGTGTAATCTTTGTTTTCCATTTTGTTGCCCTTTCGCATTATTTAGAGGTTTGTTTTGTAAAATTGAGAAGTCCGCCGGCGGAGAGAATTTCTCTCTGACGGGGGGAGAGGGAGAGACAGAGCGGGATTTTTGCGCCTGTTGTCATATCTGTCAGAACGACTCTTTCGTCGCTTGCGACAGCCGATGAAAAATCGCATATGACAAGCTCGTCTCCCTCGGAGAGCCTGTCATAATCGTCCGGATTTTCAAAGGTGAGCGGTACGATTCCGAAGTTTATGAGGTTTGCGACGTGTATCCTTGCAAAGCTCTTTGCGATGACGGCTTTGACGCCGAGATAAAGCGGGACGAGCGCCGCATGCTCACGGGAGGAGCCCTGACCGTAATTCGCACCGCCGACAATCAGTCCGCCGCCCTCGCGCTTTGCTCTTTCTGGGAAGTCCTTATCGCAGACTGTAAAACAGAATTCGGAGAGCTTCGGCACGTTTGAACGGTACGGGAGGATTTTCGTTCCCGCGGGCATAATATGGTCTGTTGTGATATTGTCGCCGACCTTGAGAAGGAGCTTTGCGGAAAGAATTTCTTCCGGCGCCCTGCCGACGGGTATCGGCTTTATGTTCGGCCCTCTTTCGACCGTGACCGAGGCGGCTTCCTCTTCCGTCGCGGGCATTTCGATGAGGTTGTCGTTTATGAGGAAATGCGAGGGGATTCTGATTTCCGGCGCATTACCGAGAGAGTGGGGGTCGGTGAATTTTCCCGCTATTGCAGACGCTGCCGCCGTTTCGGGGGAAACGAGATAGACTTTTGCGTCAGCCGTTCCGCTACGTGCTTCGAAGTTGCGGTTGAACGTGCGCAGGGAGACGCCCGCGGATTTCGGCGAAAAGCCCATACCGATACAGGGGCCGCAGGCACATTCGAGAATTCTTGCACCTGCCGCAATCATATCGGCAAGCGCGCCGCATTCCGCAAGCATTGTATATACCTGCTTTGAGCCGGGCGAAATCGAAAGGCTGACGTCAGGATGGACGGTTTTGCCCTTCAGCATTGCGGCGACTGTCAGCATATCGAGCATAGACGAGTTTGTGCAGGAGCCGATACATACCTGATCTATCTTCATTCCTTCAAGCTCCGAAACGGGTTTTACGTTGCCGGGGCTGTGCGGGCAAGCCGCAAGCGGAACGAGAGAGGAAAGGTCGATTGTATATTCCGCGTCATATTTTGCGTCCGCGTCCGGCGCGAGCGGGACGAAATCCTTTTCTCTGTCCTGCGCCGCGAGGAAAGCCCGGGTTACTTCATCGGAGGGGAAGAGGGAGCTTGTTGCTCCGAGTTCCGCGCCCATATTTGTGATTGTTGCTCTCTGCGGAACGGAAAGAGTCTTTGCGCCCTCGCCGCCGTATTCGATGATCGCTCCGACGCCGCCCTTGACGTCCAGCAGGCGCAGAACCTCTAAAATGACGTCCTTTGCGCCGACGTAATCCGGGAGCTTTCCCGTCAAAGCGATATGAATGATTTTCGGCATTGTTATATAGTATGTTCCGCCGCCCATTGCAACGGCAACGTCAAGCCCGCCGGCGCCCATTCCGAGCATACCGATGCCGCCTGCCGTCGGGGTGTGGCTGTCCGAGCCGATGAGGGTTTTCCCGGGAACGCCGAAGCGTTCGAGATGAACCTGATGGCAGATACCGTTTCCGGGGCGGGAAAAGCGAATTCCGTGCTTTTTTGTCACCGTCTGGATGTATCTGTGGTCGTCTGCGTTTTCAAAGCCTGCCTGAAGGGTGTTATGGTCTATATATGCAACGGAGAGCTCGGTTTTGACTCTCTCCGTGCCCATAGCTTCAAACTGGAGATATGCCATTGTGCCCGTTGCGTCCTGCGTCAGCGTCTGGTCTATTTTAAGTCCTATCTCCGAGCCGACCGTCATCTCGCCGGTTGCGAGGTGACTTTTTATTATTTTCTGCGCGATTGTGTATCCCATTTTCAGTTTTCCTCCTTGTCATCCGCTTTTGTCGCTATGAGAAGATTTGCGAGTGCCCGCTCAACGTGAAGCGAGGTCAGCCTGTCGGCGGCCTCCCCATCCGAGCGGAGGATTGCGTCCGTTATTTCCCTGTGCTCCTCAACCGACTTTTCAAGTCTTCCGGGCACCGTCAGCGAGAGCTTTCTGTATGCTTTTATGTTTCTGTGCAGCTCGGAGAGTATTTTGCAGAGTATTCTGCTGCCGCTCGCTCTGTATATTGCCGCGTGAAACGACGTGTCCAGCTCCTTGAGCTTTTCCGCGTCGTTCTTTTTTATATAGAATTCCGAAAGTTCGACAGAATCCGAAAGCGACTTTTTCTCGTCATCTGTCATTTTTTCCGCCGCCATTGCCGCCGCAAGCCCTTCGAGCCGTATTCTGATTTTATAAATATCGATGAGGTCTTGTCCCGTCACACCGATGACAACAGCGCCTCTGTTCGGCGTTATTGCGATGAGTCCCTCCTCCGCAAGGCGATGAATTGCGCTGCGGACGGGCGTTCTGCTGACGCCGAGCTTCTCTGAAAGGGAGAGCTCTGTCAGCGCTTCGCCGCTTTTAAGCTCGCCGGAAAGAATCGCTTCTTCAAGCTCGCCGTAAACTCTTTCTTCAAGGGACGAGGTGTCCTTGCTTACTATCATTTTTCCGTCCTCCTCATCTGAAACGTCCGGGGGCGAGAGAGTCTATTATCGAGAGCAGCTCGTCATCGCTCATAACCGTCGTTCTGCCGTCAACATACTGCTTGTCGATTTCCTCTTTAAGTCCGGAGACGAGAGAATCGTGCTTTGTGACCATATCGTCCGGCGCAAGGGCAAAATGAGTGTTTATCCAGTATGCGATGCCCGCAAGACCGGAGGTGTTTGAAATTGCGACCTCAGCGGGGCGGTTGAGTATCTTTTCCGTATCGAAAATGTTGTATATTTCCGCGTCCTTCATCAGTCCGTCCGCGTGGATGCCCGCCTTTGTGACATTGAAATTCTCGCCGACAAAGGGGGTCATAGGGGGAATGTCGTAATGAAGCTCGTTTTTATAATAATTTGCAATCTCCGTAATTACAGTCGGATCCATACCGTCAAAGCCGCCGCGAAGCGAAGCATATTCAATGACCATTGCTTCAAGCGGAATGTTGCCTGTCCTCTCGCCTATGCCGAGAAGGGAACAGTTTACCGCGGACGCGCCGTAAAGCCAGGCGGAGGTAGCGTTGACGACGGCTTTGTAAAAGTCGTTGTGACCGTGCCATTCAAGCATTTCGGAGGTGACGTCAGAATAGTGATGCAGACCGTAAACAATGCCGGGAACGCTTCGGGGAAGAGCAACTCCGGGGTAGGGAACGCCATAGCCCATTGTGTCGCACATTCTTATCTTTATCGGTATTCCCGCCTGATGGGAGAGCTCTGTCAGCTCGTTTACAAAGGGAACGACAAAGCCGTAAAAATCGGCTCTTGTTATGTCTTCAAGGTGGCAACGGGGACGGATGCCGGCGTCAAACGCCTCCTTGACAACGCCGAGATAATGGTCGAGCGCCTGCGAGCGGGACATTCCGAGTTTTTTGAAAATATGATAATCCGAGCAGCTGACAAGGATTCCCGTCTCTTTTATGCCGATATCGTGAACAAGGGCAAAATCTTCTTTTTTTGCGCGGATCCAGGTTGTTATTTCGGGGAATTTCAGTCCGAGAGACATACATTTTTCAACAGCCTCTCTGTCCTTTTTTGTATATACGAAAAATTCGCTCTGGCGGACGATTCCGTTCTCTCCGCCGAGGCGGGAAAGCATTTTGTAAAGCGTCACAATCTGCTCGGGCGTATAAGGCGCGCGCGACTGCTGGCCGTCACGGAAGGTTGTGTCCGTTATCCAGATGTGCTCGGGCATATTCAGCGGCACGCGACGGTGGTTGAAGGCGATCTTCGGGATTTCGTCATAGGGATAGATCTCCCTGTAAAGATTGGGGTCTTCAACGTCCTGAAGCGAGTATTTATACTGCGACTGTTCAAGCAGGTTGCTTTGCGGATTTTTTGCTATCATATGAAAATGCCCTCCTTCGGAGCGAATTTGTATTCTTGTATACAATTTATAGAGGCATTATACATTATATAAAAGGATTTGTCAATATAAAAAACGAAAAAATCCCGCCGGAGCGGGGATTTTTTGAGTGAAGAGTGAAGAGGTGCGCTCCGCGCGGGGTTATTATGTTTTGCGAGGGGCTTTTGTGCCTGCGGAGACGGGATAAAGCAAGAAGTTTTTGCTTCTCTTGCGGGTGCAAATAACGGAGGGATATGCAAATGCGCAAGCGTTTGCAGGCGTCGCCGAGACGGGAGTGGGCGGAAACACACAAAAAGAGCGGATAACTGCCCCTTTTGATGAGAATATAATATTTGCACAAACAAATTACGGAAGTTTCTTTTGCCTACTTTTCTTTTCAAAGAAAAGTACGGTTTCTTCTCGAAGAAAAGTAAGTTCGTCCGTGCGGAGGCGGTCGAGGGCGAAGGCTTTGCGGAGGAGCTCCGGTTCGACGCAGGCGTCATACTTCTCGCTTATCGGCAGCTCGCCTTTGCCGACGAGAGTCATCGGATCGATTTCGCCGTCAAGCAGGGAAGCGATTGCCGCTGTCAGGTCGGCGCAGTCGCGTTCGCTTTTGAAGGTAATGTAATAACAACCGTTGTGCTCAATGCCACGGATTCCGAGCTCGCCCGCATGCTTTTTGAGTACGCGGACAAGAGTTGAAAACGACCTTGTCCCGAGCCACGGAAAGAGGCATTTTGTGCTTCCGCCGAGGGAGATGAGCCTGTCACTTTTAATTTTTGCATTTCCGGTAACCCGCCTTGCCGCCGCGAGACGCTCGCGGGCGTTTGCCTTGAGATACGGAAAGTCGCGGTCGCCGCAGAGGATTTCAAACATCTTGCGCAGAACCTTTGTGTGAACCTCGCCGTAGTCGCCCGGCCACGATATTTCCATTTTTCCGGGAACGCTGTGAACAAAAATCAGCTTTCTGGCAAGGTCAAGCTCCTCCACCTCCCATACACGCCCCGCAAGGGCGAACCTGTCGCCGACGGGAACAGGGGAGGAGATAGTTCCGATCTCATCGCTCCCGCTTTTGACGGAATAATCCTCGCTGTCCTTGAAGACCGCATAAAATTTGAAGCTCTTGAGGAGCCTTTCGCCCGCAAGTCCGACGAGGAGCGTCCCGTCCTCGCAAAGGGAAAGATAATCCTTTTTTATCATATGAACGAGCAGGGAACGGTAATCTTCTTTTTCAACTGCGGCAAAAGGCGAAAGCGAGAGTATTCTTTCCGCAAGCGCCTTCGGAGTCAGCGCGCCGGACGAGGCGAGAACGGAGAGCGTCTGCTGGAAAAGCAGGCTGACAGGCAGCTTTTTCACATATTGCGGCTCGACGAATTTTTCGTCGATATAAAGCTGAATGACAGCTATCCCGCGCAGCATATCCCAGGGAATAAGCTGGGGAAGGGGCGTATCGGGCAGGGGATTTTCCTCGCGGAAGACCATAAACATTTCCGGCGGAGCGCCGCGACGTCCGCTTCTGCCCAGCCTTTGGAGAAAGCTCGATACCTTTGACGGCGAGCCGAGCTGAACGACGCGCTCAAGCCTGCCGATGTCAATGCCGAGCTCCATTGTCACAGTCGCGCACGCGACGCAGGGCAGATCGCTTTTCAGCCTGTCTTCCGCTTCTTCGCGTATCGAAGCGGAGAGGTTGCCGTGGTGAATGAAGAAAATGTCATTATCGCCGCGGAGGGCGCAGATCTGGTGCATCGTTGCGCAGATGTACTCCGTTTCCTCGCGGGAATTTGAAAAAATTATGCTTTTTTGAGTCCGGGAGCAGTCGTAAATATATTCATAGCCTGCGTCGATTGCGATTTTGCTTTCGGGCGACTCTGCCGGATTTTCTCCGCTGTCTGTTGTTTCGTCCTGAATATAAAAATGCTGGAGCGCGAGCTTTATCCGGCTTTTTCCTCCCGGAATGACGGGCGCCTGAACGTTTCTGCCGCTACTACCCGTCAGCCACCTTTTCGCGCTCTCCATATCGCCTATCGTTGCCGAAAGTCCGATTCGCCTTGCGGAAAAGCCGAGAATTCTGTCCAGCCTGTCCAGCTGGCAGATGACCTGATTTCCTCTGTCCGCGCTCATCAGCGTGTGAATTTCGTCGATTATGACATAGCGCAAACCGCCGAAAATGCGGAGAATATCCGCTCCGCGGTTGATGAGCATACTTTCAAGCGACTCCGGCGTTATCTGAAGCACGCCCTTCGGGTCGTCGAGCATTTTTTTCTTGTGACTCTGCGCAACGTCGCCGTGCCAATGAAAAACGGGCAAGCCGGAATCCGTAAGAAGCGCGTCCAGCCTTGAAAACTGGTCGTTTATAAGGCTTTTGAGGGGCGCTATATAAAGCACGCCGACAGACATCGGCGGATTTTCCGACAGCTCTGTGATGATCGGGAAGAACGCCGCTTCCGTTTTGCCGGAGGCTGTGTCGGATGAAAGGATGAGGTTGTCGTCGTTTCCGAAAATGACATTTGCCGCCGCGATCTGCGCAGGGCGGAGCTCCTTCCAGCCGCTTGCGTATATATAATCCCGGACGAGGGGGCAGTAGCGGGAGAAAATTTCTTCGCCTGTCATAAATATCTCCTTTTATATCAAATCCCAACCCGAAAAGCGGGTTGGGATCTGTGTTCTGACTTTTTTATTATTTTGCGATGGTGACTATGAAGCCGCCTTCGTTTGTGCCGGAAACCGTGTACATTCCGGAGGTGATGTTCTGCTCTGCGGCAAAGCTGCCGGAAACGAGCTTGGCGCCCTGGGGAACGGTTATGTATGTCATGTCGGCAGTGTCTGCGGGGACATAATATACAAGGAAGTCGCCGATGTCGGTTGAAACCTCGTAAGGCGTGTTTTCCGTGCTGTTGTGCTGCGATTTGAGCATGTCGATGTATTCTTCAAGGCAAAGGTCTGCGTTTTTCATCGCGTATGCATGAGGAATGTCAACAAAGCGGAAGTGCCATTCTTCGTTGTCTATGCCTGTTTTATCGAGCTTTTCAGCCTGATAACGGCGGATGAAGCCGTATTTATGGCAGTTTTCCGTCACCCATTCGTATTCGCCTGCGCGAAGATCGACTGTCGCCTTCTTGGCTGTGAAAATTTTCAGGTCAAAGGCAAGACCGGTGTGGTGCTCGCTGCAACCCGCCTTTGCAAGGAGGCTTGTATCGTCTGCGTCGTCATAAAGATCCTGCTGATAATCCTTTGAACGGAAGCCGCTCGCGATCATTATCATATCGATGACGTCCTTGCCGTCCTTATCTTTATAAGTGCCGAGGGTCTCCTGATTTGCGGCTATCATAGCTTCGCACATCTTTCTGAGACTCGGAAGTATGCCGGAGTTGAGATATACGCCCCTGCGGGTTGAATCTTCATATCTGCCGAGGACGAAAAGTCCGTCCGTCTTGCCGTAAAGCTCTGTCAGCTTTGAGGTCATCTTTGACGGGAACAGATATTCGTGCTCATTGTTTACAAGAACAAGGTTGCCTTCGCTCTTTCCGCTTGACGCGACGGCAAGGCTTATGTATCCGGCGTTCCATGCGGGCTTGGGAGCGTCCGTCGTCTGAGCGGGAACGGTCGAGGTCGAATCCGTCGTCGTTTCGCCCGGCTTTTTGCTGCCGACGATACCCTTTATAACGAGGAATATCACAAGGAACACCGCAACAATGATGAGGAAAAGCTCTCCGAGAGCGATCATTCCTTCCTTTGTCGGTGTGAA
The DNA here is from genome assembly GCA_002405565.1 of Clostridiales bacterium UBA4653. GTDB lineage: Bacteria > Bacillota > Clostridia > Oscillospirales > CAG-272 > CAG-841. The sequence goes on along the minus strand of DHMB01000153.1, from coordinate 20,389 downwards.
GCGTGGTTTCTTTTTCTTTTTTATGTTTGTTGTCTGTGTGTATGTTTTGCCCATGCCTGTCTGAGTCTGAGTGGTGCGCGTGCTCTGCGTACCTGACATGGTGTCATAACGGTTTCTGTTATCTCCCGTGTTCACGGTCTTGCCCTCCCTTGTCGGAAAATGACGTTTAATGTGGATATATTATACCATACAAAGAATTATAAAACAATATGTAATTTTATTTTCGGCAAAATTTACATATTCGCAAAAAATTTATGAGCAGGTCGCTCAAAAATCACAGATGAATGACCTTGACGGGCACTCCGTCCTTTATGCAGGTCGTGACGGTGTATGCCGTTCCGTGAGATTCGCCGTCCCATATGGCAAGGACGTATTGCGAATAACGGATGATTTCGTCATTGCGGACAATCGGCGCGCGTTTGCCGTATTTTTCATAGTCGGGAAGGAAGATTTTTATGGGGAGATGATTTTCCCTTGCATATATTTCCGCAAGACGGTCAATGCCCATTGCCCCGCCGGAGACGATTTCCGTGCAGTTTGCCGGTATATGCCGGCAGAGCAAGGCGTATGCCTCCTTCTGGAGCTTGTCATATTCTATACTTCTCGAACCTACCACCGCAACTCTCATTCCGATTGCCGCCTTTCGTCATATTATGTGCCCGACTCCGGGGAAAACAAAGCCGACACCGCGCAAAAAACGGTGTCAGCTCGGGAAAAAACGGATATTTTTATATAAAGCCGTCCTTTGCAGTTTGCCTTTTATTTCTGAAATTTTCGGGTTATTCTCCGACAGTCGTCTGCGCTTCTGTCGTCGCTGTTGTCGTGGTTGTGACAGGTTCCGTTACAGTCGGAACGGTTGTGACGGGCTCTTGCGTGACCGGCTCCGTCGTTGTCACAGGCTCGGTTACTGTCGGCGCCGTTGTCACAGGCTCGGTTACGACAGGTGCAGTTGTCACGGGCTCCGTTACTGTCGTTGTCGTTGTCGTGGGCTCGGTTGTGACGGGCGTCGATGTGCCATTGCCGCTGCTGGACTGCGAGCCTATGGATATGGTTTTGCCGTTTTCTATATCGGGCGCTTCGCTTCTTGCGGACGTGCCCCACTGAGGAATGAAATTGATTTCAGTCGCTTTTTCCAGTCTGAATGTGAACGTGATTGAAGAACCGCTCGACATCTGGGCGGAATAAAGCTCTTTTGTAACTGTGATTCCTTCTGCGTTTTCGGCAGGGAAGGACATAATGCAGAAGCCTGTTTTTGCGGTGCCGGTTGCCGTCAGGACGACTGTGTAATCGATATCCGCGGCAAGAATATAACGCTTTCCGCCGTTGCCGTAATCTCCGCCGGTGACAGCCGCTCCGTTATTTGAAACGGTGACGGTCACTCCGTATTCGGCGGCTCTGATGGGCTCCGTGCTGCCTGCTTTTGTTGTTTCAAACCATGCCCATGTCATTCCGCACAAAAGAATCACGGAAAGAATTATGCTTAGGAATGACGGAAGCAGAACGGCTTTCAGGCGTTCCTCTGTGATCATGGTTTTTTCCGATGTGAGATTGTAATTTTTCATAACAGAAAAAGCTCCTTCCAGAAATTTTAAGGCAAACAAAAGGCACAAAATTCATTTATGCTCTTTATTTGCCCCTCTCCCCCGAAAGGGAGAGGGATGTCGTGACGTTTTCCTGCGTCACAATTGTTTATTTTGAATATGTTCCCTTGAGTTCCGTGCCGTCTGTATTGCCGGAGAAAGAACCGACCTTTACATGACCGAACTCGGTGTTGCCTGCAACCTCGTCAAGACCGAAGTAAACATTTTCAAGGGTGAGGGTTCTTGAGCCGTTTGCGTTGAAGTCGCCGCGGATAGCATAGCCTATGCCGGTGTTATTGACAGCCCATGAATTGATCTTTGTATCCTTGATTGTTATGTCGCCTGTCGTGCCGTAGAGCTGGATAGCGTTGCCGCGGACGCCGTCGATTACGCAGCCTTCGATGAGGACGGAATCAAGAGTGCCTGTGCCGCCGCCGCAGATAGCGTCGATTGCGATTGCGTGACCGCGCTTCTTTGTGCCGTTCTGTGTGCCGTCGCCGTTGTATCTCGGGCCTTCAGCGGAAAGAGTGTTGTCGTTTTCACCGATGAACGTGCAGTTCTTTACGATGAACTTAACGCCCGTGTGGGACGATTTTTCAAGGTTGAGGCACATGCCCGCGCCGCTGTTTGTGAGGGAGTTGTTGCCCGTGTATGTCAGCTTGCTCTGGTCGCATGCATAGAATGTGCAGTTTTCAAGAACAACTGTTACGTTGTCTGTCTTTGCGGAGAATACCGCGCCGTTCTTGAATGTTACGCCCTTGATTGTTGTGTCGCTGTTGACCCATGCGTCTGTCCAGTCGGTTACGGTTGTTGCGCCCTTACCGTCAAGAATGACAGCGTCTGTCGACGTATTGCCATAGCCGAAGTCGATGTCTGCGTCGCCGAAGACCTCTTCAAGAGAGCCTGCGGAAGCGAGCGTCGGATATTCGGCTGCCGCGTCGTATGTATTGCCGTTTGAGTCAAATTCGCTTGCCATCTGTGTTGCAAGAACTGTGATTGAGATGTTTTCAATCGTCTTGCCCATGTAATTGTTGTCGGCAGTCTCGAGCATGTGACCCTTGATTGTGAACGCTTCGCCCTCTTCTTTTGCGAGAAGCGTCTTCTCTGTGAGGTTGATGGGCCCGTCATTGATTGTCCATGTGATTACTTCGCTCAGACCTGTGTCGCCTGTGATACCCGTGATGACGATTTTGTATTTGAGGGCGAGGTCGCCGCCGTTTACAACGCGGAGCTCGGGAAGGCTGTATGTGCAACCCGGTTCCCAGAGAATCTTTGTTCCGACTTCGGGAATTTTGCCGTCGACGAGGAACTGAAGCGTCTTGTTTTCGGCTGTTACCCAGTTGCCGTCGTTGTCCTTCATTTCAAGAGCAACGTCAAGGTTACCTGCCTGAATTGTGTTGACATTTGCGGTTGCACTGTCCGTAAACCATGCGAATGTCGAGCCGATGAGCATTGAAACGCAGATTACCATCGAAAGTACGCTGAGAAGCAATGCATGTTTTGATGAGAATTTTTTCATAGTCTTTCTCTCCTTATTGAAAAAATTTTCGCCGCTTCGCGGAAGATACATCTTCCGCGAAGCGGTTTCCCAAAGACGGAAGATGTGTACCTGAAAATAAGCACTGCTGCAAGCCTTGTATATATTGCACAAAAGGTTTGAAAACTACCCCCCCCCGTAGTGCATAATGCACAATTGTGCAGACTGACGGAAAACATCCTTGCGGGCAACATTTCTGCCCATATCCGCCTTGTCCGCACCAAAAGGCAAACGAAAGACACAAATCTCTTTATATCCTTCGTTTGCCCCTCCGCCCGAAGGCGGAGAGGTGAAGTCATCTTTTGTTATCTTGCTTTCTTTGTGCAGCCGACAACTGTGATGTTTGCGTCCGAACCGTCGAACCAGACCGCGTTTGTCGCGTCCTGAGTGCCGGAGATATCAACCGTGCCCGCAAATGTGATGTTTGCGCCGCCTGCGGATGTTACGAGAACTGCCGCATACTTATCGGAAGAGATCTTGCCGCCCTTGACAAGAAGCTTTGTCATTCCGGGACCGTCAACGTACTGATCCTTGATGGCGATTGCACGGTTTGCCTTGCCTGCCGAGCTTGTGCCGTCAATTGTGCAGTTGTTGAGAGTTACATCGGAGCCTGCACATATCCAGAGCATGTAAGCGTCCTGAGTAGCTGTCTTGTCGGAGATTTTAACGTTTGTAAGAGTTGCCTTGCCGTCGATGGCAACAGCATTCTTGAATGTAACGTCCTTGAGCTCAACATTGCCCCTGAAGGTGATGTTGTGAGCGTTCCATGTGCCGCCGTCGGCATTGTAACCGCTGTTGTCGATAACAGCGTTTTTGATGATGAGCTTTGCATTGCCCCAAGTGATGTTGTTCCAGTCGCTGTTTGTCTGGTTGAAGGTGATTGTCTTGCCCTGACCGTCAATGACGATGGCTTCTGTGGAAGCGCCGCCGAGAGGCTTGTCGTCATAAGGCTTTACGTCAATCGTGATGTTCTCGGAAAGAGCAACATTGATAACCTTCTTATCGGATACGAGTTCGTCCTCAGCTGTATCCTTGCCGATAACAACAACGTCGGGATATGTAGCGTTTGCGTCATACTTGCTGTCGTAGCTGTCCTCTTCGATAGAAGCCTGCGTTGCAACAACAGTTACGCCGAGATTGAGCTCGGGAGTGCTGTCGTCGTCCTTTGAGTTTGCAACGTTGTCAACGTCTGTGGGCATGTAGACTCTGAGCATGGAAACAATTTCCTGACCGGGAGTAAGAACCACATCGTTTGCGCCGAAATCGGTTTCTCTGAGATGAGAGTCCGTCCAGCCGATGGCTCTGCTTTGATCGCGGTCAAATGCGATCTGAAGATAGATCTGACCGATTACGTTACCTTCCGTCCATTCCTGAGCGGGAGATGTTGAAACAACGAGGTAATCTGAGAGAGCGAATTCTTCGCCGGCCACGTTTACACCCATTGTTTCGCTGATGATGTCAAGCGACATGCTGTACTTGAACGCGAGACTGCCGTTGTTTCTTACTTTGAAAGCAACAACGCGTGTGTATCCCGGCTCAAAGAGACCGTTGCCGAACAGGTTTTCAGCGCCGTCGAGATCTTCCCAGTTTTCACCGTCGAGTGTGTACTCAACGTCGAGATCGAGACGACCGGGTTTGATGACATTGTTGGCTGACTTCGAGGTATCTGTGAACCATGCGAAGGTCGAACCAACGAGCATTGCTATGCAGACGATCATTGTGACCATGCTGAACAGCAATCTTCTTGAAGAGCTTTTCATTGTCTTCTTTCTCCTTGTTGTTTTTTATTTCCCCGCTTTTGCTTATAAAACAGAAACGAAAAAGCGAAGTCAAACCGTTTCTGCCTGCCTGTACTGCCGCAATTTCCTAAAATGCTTGAAAGGAAGTGTCATAGCGCCCCCCGCAGTACATTTTGCCTTGTCGGACGGGACGCGACGACAGCCGAAAGGACGCCCGGCTATTGTCACACCCTGCCCATCGGGCAAACAAAAGACACAAATTGCTTTATGTCCTTTATCTGCCCCTCCTCCCGGGGGAGGAGAGGTGGAGAAAAGATTAGTGAGTATAAACTGTTGTGCCGTTGATGTTTACAGTTATATTGTCTTTAACTGTTTCCTTGACACCGACAATTGTCTGACCGCTGATACCGTTTTCACCGTATCCGGTTGCTGTGCAGTCGTTGATGTTTATAACATATTTGTTTGTTCCGGCACTTGCGGTCGGATTTATCATGATTGCAGACTTCTCTGCTGTGCCTGTTGCAACGAATTCGCAACGGTTGAATGTACGTGTAAATTCATTGCCCGAACCTTCAATATAGCAAAGAATAGCTTTGCTGCTGCTTGTGCTGTTGAACTTACAGTCTGTGAATGTTACGTTCTTTGCACCATATGTCCAGATGTGATAAGCGTCATCATTTTCCTGAACGAATTCGCAATTGATGAATTCTACCTCATCGGCATAAAGGAACTGAAGACCCTTGATTGTGCAATCTTTATATGTTACTTTCTTGGAATGAGTTACGCCTTTGTAATTATCATTAGTAAACTGAACGGTTGCGCCTTCAATTGTCAAATCCAGTCCTGCGTTCTGTGCACCGATAATGCCGCTTGCTGTCATATCGATTACGGTGTTTTCGTCTCCGGAAATAGTAACATCCTTATTGCCTGTGATGGCGGGAAGCGTATATGTTCCTTCGCTGAGTGTAACTTTCGTGGGCTCTGTTGCGGAGGAGATAACGTTATCGAGTTCTGTCTGGTCTTTAGCTGTTGCCTTCTTGAGTCCTGCAACGATTGTGCCGCCTGCGTAGCTGTAAGCAGCGTCTTCGGAGGACTTAACCATAACGGGAGCGGAGGTTACGATAGTTGCGGTAACCTTGTGAGATTCCTTGCCGGTTCTGTAATCGCCGAGAAGGATGTCGCCGTTTGTGCCGATTGTGCCGGAGAAGCCGTTGTTTGTAAGAGTAACGTTAAGCGTGCCGACTGTGCTGTTGTTTACGAAACGTGCGGGAGCGAAGTAATCGTTTGCTTCGTCAACCTTGCCGCAGTTTACGAATGTGCAGTTTTCAACGGAAACCGTCATTGTGCCGGACTGCTTGTGAGCAATGTTTACAGGAGCGCAGTTGTTTGTAAAGGATGTGTTCTTTATAACGATGCTGCCGTCTGCCGTTGTGTGAACGATGGAATCGCCAAAGCCGTTTGCCTTGCAGTTTTCAATTACGAGGTTGATCTTTGCGGTTGTGGAGTCGCCGCCTCTGTACATAAGGAAGTTGGCGCCGTCGTTTGCGCAGTTATAGAATTTTACATTCCATGTGCAGCTGTCGGAGAGGTTTGCTGTGGGCTGACCCCATACAACGAGGTTCTTCGCATTGTAAATTTCGATTGTTGTTTCCGTGTTTTCGGGAGCGGCATATGTACCGATTGAAATATCCTTGCCGGAGAAATCAGCGCCGTTGCCCTGAATTGTTATGTTCTTTGTTACGTTGAGGTGAGTGGGGAAGTCGATTGTGGAGCCTTCCTTGAAATAGAGAGTGCCGCCGTCTGCAACGCCCGCCATAGCGCTCTCAAAAGATGTATAGAAGTTACCGTTGGAGTCAACGGAGGTCTGATTTTCGGCGAAGCTGTCCTTTGTTATACCTTCGGGGTAAACCATTTCAGCGCCTGCGTCGTACTGGTTGCTGTTTGAGTCATACTCATATGTAGCCTGTGTTGCAACAACGTTGATCTTGATACCCTTGACGATGAGGCCCTTGTATTCGTTGCCTGCTGTTTCGTCCATGTGAGCGGAGATCTTGACCGTCTGTACGTTCTTGTTGTCGCCTTCAGCCTTGCTTGCGGGAACGAGCATGCCCTTTGCAACTGCCGTGCCGTCTTTTACGTTTACAGCTGTGCCTTCGGCACCGTCAACGGAAGCTGTGAACTTGACAACTTCAAGCAGCTTGAGACCGTCCTTGCCGTCTGCATTTCCGTTTGTTGCACCGGAGATGACAACCTGATACTTGAGAGCGAGGTCGCCTGCGTTACGGACGCGGAGAAGGGGAAGCTCAAATGTGCATCCCGGCTCCCAGAGGATTGTTTCGTCGCTTGCGGGGAGCTTTCCGTTTACGAGGAAGTCGAGTGTGCTGTTGTCATCAACAGTTTCCCATGTGTTGCCGCCGTCCGTTGACATTTCGAGAGCAATCTCGAGATTACCGGACGTGATTGTGTTGACGCTTGCCGTTGCGGAGTCCGTAAACCATGCAAACGTCGAGCCGATGAGCATTGAAACGCAGATGACCATCGAGATCACGCTGAGAAACAATGCCTTTTTTGATGAAAAGTTTTTCATGTCTTTTCTCCTTTATAGATTTTTTGCCGTCGCGGAATGGGGAAGAACATCTTTCCGCGTCGGCAGGGAAAAGACATTCTGCTCAGAAAATTAAATTTTTTGCGCAAGCGTATTTGGTCAAATTGACTAACTCAAAAGGAGTTGCCCCCCCCGCTTGTGCAAAATGCCGATTGTGCAACTTTCATAAAATTGTCTCCTTTCATTTGGAAATGATTTTGCTCCGGTATTCCCATCGGCAAACGAAAGATACAAAAATTTTTATATCCTTCGCTTGCCCCACCTCCCGGGGGAGGTGGGAATGGTCTTGTTAATCGACGTCAGCAAGTATCTCGCCGACTGTTCCGCCGTCAACCGTAACGAATGTGCGTGTTATGCCTTTGTTCGTATGGACTGTGCCGACTGTCGAGCCGCTGCCGACGATAACCTTTATACCGCCGTTTGCGTATGTCGCGCCCTTATCGGTTGCGTTTACGAATATCGAGTCGATTGTTGTTCCCTTGAGAACGATCTGGTTTGAAGACTGCTCATTTGCAAAGATAGTGGACTTTGCATATTTGTTTGCATAGCTGCTGGAAATATTGCAGTTTGTCATAACGCCGCCGTGCGTGCCGAAGAAGTTGATTGCAAGGCTCCATTCGCCGGAGATTGTTACGTTTTCAAGCGTTGAAACTGTGCCGCCGTGGAAATGCATTGCTCTGCCGCCCTTGCCTGCGAAATTGACATTTTTTACGGTTACGCCTGTGCAATATGTTGTGCTGTCATAACCGAAGGAGAGGAGAGTTTTGAGATTTGTGATTTCCGCGTCCGTCATAGCCGCGGTGATTGTGTGACCGTTGCCGTCGAATGTGAATCCGCTTACGCCGAATTTAATCGTTTCGCTTACGGTGATATCGCTTGTAAGTCTTACGATGTCGCCGGATTTGACTTCTGCCGCAACCGCTTTGAGATCGTCTGCGGAAGCTACGTCGCGGATTGTCGCGCCTTCCTTAACAACAGTATACCAGACGTCGCCGTTTTCCTGTGTTTCGGAGATAACCGTGTAGCCTTCTGCAACGAAGTTGCCGTGCGGGTTTTCGGAAGCGCTGTCGGAGGGGTCATAGTTTACGAATGTACCGCCGTAAACAGTGATCTTTGCCGTGCCGTCCTTGAGAGCCGCGTCGATGCAGTTGAGAAGGAACTTGTTGCCGTAAACGGGGTTGCTGTAAGGCTCAACGGCAAAGAAACCGCCGTTGATAACGAGCTCGCCCTTCTGAACCTGAACGGCTGTGCCGCCGCCGTAATAATAACCGCTGTTGATTGTGAGTTTTGCGCCTTTGCGGACGTTTATGGCATAAGCGCCGTTTACGCCCGTGTCGATACCGCCGTTTGTTGCCGCGTCAATTGTTGTGTCTGCGTCAACAACGAGAGCTACAAAGTTGTTACCGTTATTGCCCATGTTGTCGGGTGTGATAATCTTTCCCTTGAGATTGAGGTTTGTGGGCTTGGTGATTATCGTGCGAGCGTCAAGCGTGTCGTCGCCGCTTGTCGGAACGTCCTTTTCAACGGAGATATCTCCGCCGAGAGCAAGCGCCGTTTTGAGACCTGCCGCGTCGATTACGGGATAATATGTAGCGTCATTATCATACGTATTGTCCTTTGAGTCGGATTCGTAACCGACCTGTGTTGCGTAAACGGTAATCTTGATACCGTCAATTGAAAGACCCTTATATTCGTTGCCGGCGTCCTGCTTCATCTTGCCTGTGATGGTGATGACGGAGGTTTCATAAGCCTCGAATTTATCTGTTGCGACGGAGTCCTTCGGGAGGAGCTTACCTTCAAAATCGTCGAGCGAAACTTCTGTATCACCCTTCTTGACCGTGAACTCGATGGCATTGAGAAGAGTTGCGTCGCCTGTCAGTCCGCTGATGACAACCTTATATTTGAGAGCAAGGTCGCCTGCGTTTCTGATTTTGAAGCCTTCGAGACTGTATTCGCAGCCCGGCTCCCAGAGAACGGTTTCGTCCTCGTGGCCTTCTGCTTTTACCCAGCTGAGGGCGGTTGTCAGGGGGCTGCCGTCAGCCTTTACAAGCTCAACGTCAAGGTTACCTGCCTGAATCGTGTTGACATTTGCGGTTGCGGAGTCCGTGAACCATGCAAAAGTCGAACCGATGAGCATTGACGCGCAGATAACGATGGAAAGTACGCTGAGCAGCAATGCGTGCTTTGTGGAAAATCTTTTCATAAAAATCTCCTTCTTTTGTGATTTTGCCCGGTCGCAATCGCGACCGCTCTCGCCGAAAGGCGAATGAAAGGCATAAGGCTTATGCCCTTTATTCGCCCCTCCTCCGAAGGGAGGAGAGGTGTGATTGGCTTATTTGTATTCCACGAGCTCGTATGAGCTGTTGTTTGTGATTTCGAAGCCTGCCGTTGCGCCGGGATAACCGGAACGAACGTCCATAACAAGGTAGCTCGGCGTTGTGATGTCGATGTTAGCGTCGCCGACTTTGCCCGCTGTTACCTTGCCTGTGTTTGTCAGGTTGATGACAACGTCCTTGCCGACTGTTGTGTGACCTGCACGCATGAGAATACCGACGCCGTCAGTAACGTTGAACGTGCCCGCATTTACGTTGACAGTGTCCTTGTTTGCGACGTAGATACCGCAGGCAATATAGCCGGCGGATGTGATGTTGGCATTGAAAACGCCGCCGTTGACTGTAATTTCACAGCCGTCTGCGGAAGAACCGTTCGTTGCGATAACGGCGTTGTCCTTTGAAGTGAACGTGCCGTCGTTTACAGTCAGCTTGCTGCCGCCGAACAGCGCGCAAGCGGTTTCCTTCGCTGTGAAGTTACCGCCGTTTACAACAACCTCGCCGCCATTGACGTTGAAAATATATCTGCCGGAGTCGACAGTACCGCCCGATATTGTGAGCTTTGCGCCGGCATTGACTGTTACAAAATTGCCTGTTGCAGTTACTGTTTTGCCGTTCAGGTCGATAGTTACGTCCGTGCCCGCGGGAACTTCAAAAGGTGCGGAGAGCGTGATGTCGTCATTGAGAACGACCGTGCCGCCGTTTTTGACAGCAGAAGCAAGCTCGCTGCCCGTGCTTACGTTTGCACCCTTGACAACCGTATACCAAACGTCGCCGTTTGCCTGTTTTTCGCTTGTGACTATGTAACCTTCCGCAACGAAGTTGCCGCCGAGGTTGTCATCGCCTGTGGAGGGGTCATAGTTTACGAACGTACCGCCGTAAACCGTGATTGTTCCGGGGTTGCCGTTGCTCTGGTTGAGAACATAATATCTGCCGCCGTACGAGCAGTTTGTATAGAAGAAGCCGCCGTTTATAACGATTGTGCCGCCCTGCGAATATACAACGGAGTTGCCGTAGCCGTCTGCGTCGCCGCCGACCGTGAACGTACCGCCGTTGATTGTGACCTTAGCGCCGTTTGCCGCGCAAACGCCTATGTTATTGCCGCCCTCGCCGCCGTCAAAGAAACCTCCGTTGATTGTAACGTCGGCACTTGTGCCGATTGCTTTGACTGCGATTGCGTTCGGATTTGTTGCGACAATACCCGCGTCGACTGTGGACTTGCCTGTGAAGGTCTTGCCTGCCGCGATTGTTTCGGAGAATTCCGCGCCCTCGTCGTACTTGTTGCCATTGGAGTCATATTCATATGTAGCCTGTGTTGCAACAACCTTTACGGAGATTCCGCCGATTTTCAGACCTCTGTATTCGTTGCCGGCAGTCGTATCCATGCTTGCGCTTATCTTGACGAGTGCTTCGTCGCCGTTTTTGTCAAGCTTGCCCGTTGCGACCGCGCCGCCGTCCTTTACGTTGACAGCCGTGCCGTCGGTACCGCCAACGGAAGCCGTGAACTTGAGGACTTCAAGCAGCTTGAGACCGTCCTTGCCGTCGTCGTTTGCGCTCTTCGCGCCCGTGATAACGAGCTGATACTTGAGAGCAAGGTCGCCCTTGTTTACAATTCTGAGTTCGGGAAGCTCAAATGTGCATCCCGGTTCCCAAAGGATGTTTGCGTCCGCTACGAGGTTGCCGTTTTCGTCCTTGCGGAGGAAATTGAGCGTTGTTTTGTCTGCGGATACCCAGTTGCCTTCCGCATTTTTGACCTGGAGGTCAACTTCAAGGTTGCCCGCCTGAATCGTGTTGACGTTTGCCGTTGCGGAGTCCGTAAACCATGCAAAGGTCGAACCGATGAGCATTGAAACGCAGATTACCATCGAAAGTACACTGAGAAGCAATGCTCTTTTTGATGAGAATTTTTTCATGTCCTTCTCCTTTTCGGAAATTTTTTGCCGTTTCAAAGGGATGAACGCCTTCCGCGAAGCGGTTTTCAAAGTCGGAAGACGTGCGTTTTTCGGCGCTGCCGTGGATCTGCATATGTTGCACAAAAAATCCGAAAGTTACCCCCACAGCGCCGTAATGCGCGATTGCACGAGCCGACGGAAAACGTAATTCTTTTCTGTCGGTCGGTCAAAAGGCGGATAAAAGGCGCAAACGTTTTGTGCCCTTTGTCAGCCCTTTGCTTCTTCCGGCGAGGGGCTCCGACCCGCAGGAGCGGGCCGGATTTTTTCCGCACCGGAAAAAAGAGAAAAGAGATGAAAAAATCAGTTTTTGAGCTTCTGGAGCTCTGCGGAAATCTGAACTCTGACAGCCGTCAGCTTTCCGATTGTCACAGAAAGCTCGGATATCTGGCTTTCGGTTTCCGCCGTTCTGTATGCTGCTTCGAGCGCTTCCTTTGCGGCTCTCAGCTCGGTGATGTTCTTCTCAACCTCGGCAAGATCTTTTTCAAGCGACGCAATGCGTTCTGCGTTCTGATTTGCCTTCGGCGCCTCGGGCGCGGGGGAGGGAGGAGGAGTCTGAGTCTGAACCGGCGCTGTGCCCGGAGTGGTTATCGGGGCTCCGCCCTGCTGCTCCATCTGAGCCTTCATCGCAAGGAGCTCCGCCATCATTCTCTGCGTTTCTTCCTTCTCGGCTGCAATCTTGCTCTTCTCCTCTTCGAGCGCTGCGTTCTGCTCGGCTTTGTACTGCTTGAACAGCTTTATGCTGGTCCATGCCTGCGAGATTATGAGGAGCATGAAGGGAACGAGAATACATACTATGTAACCCGGAGTCGTTTTAAGAAACTGAAAAAAGTAACCCATTTTGGCGATTTTGCCGGTGTACTTACCTACTATATAAGGATAGGTTACGATTGTCTTGTCCTCTTCGCCCGTTGTCGTACCGTATGTGATGAATCCCGGCTCGCCTGAGGCGGTGACTGTCAGCTTCTTGATCTTATGTGTTATGAGTTCGCCGAAGTTTTCCGTGTTTGTCGACGTATACGAAATGATGTCGCCCTCTTTGAGGGTGCTCGGGTCGACTTCTTTTACAAGGATAAGGTCGCCCGCCGCGAAGTCCGTCGCCTTCATGGAGTCGGAATTTACGATGAACATTTTCCTGCCGAAAAGGGAACGGTTGTTTCTGTCAAGCGTTGTTGCGGAGATGATTGTGAATATCATCATCGCAACTGCCGCCGCAACCACAAGCCATGTAACGACGTTTTTTATGATATTCAGAACCTTTTCCTTGTCTGTCTGTTTGTTTTCTGTTTTTTTGTCCATGATGTACCTCAATCAAAATTTTTGTCCGGATTGTTCTTTGCCTGAACGGCTTTTACGCTGAAATCAAACGAGAGGAGTTCCTCCTGCATATCGTTTCCGGTGTCCTCTTCGAGGTGGAAGCAGATTGTAAGCGATTTTTTCTCGCCTGCGGCGAGGGTGTTGTCTATCGCGCGGGAGCTTGCATATGTCAGCTCGTTCAGCTTTCCGTTTGCAAGGAGCTTGTCGCCGTCCTTTATCGTGACCTCGATATGACTTGCCAGCTCGCTGTCCGCGTTTTCAAAATAGAATTTATACCATACGTCGCACGAGCTGAGATTTTCAATCGTGAAAGGTCTTTCAAAGGTTGCGCCCGGCTCAAAGAGGGCGTCGTCGCCTGAAATGACGGGCTTTCCGTCATTTAAGTTGATGGCAACGTTTCCTGTCGAAAAGATGTGTCCGTCCGTCGATATCATTGAAACGACGAGGATGAAGGTCGTTACGGAGAGCGCCGCCGTCAGAAGCAGTATCGCGATTATGCTCGCCGTAATTCTTTTGGTCAGATTTTTTGCTCTTTCTTCTGTCATTCCGAAGCACCTTCTTTCGCACCTGCCGTGATCGACCAGCGGAAGCCCATTTCAACGGATGACCGCTGATATTCGTTTCCTGCGGATGTGTCCATTGTCACGGTTATTTTGTATGTGAGCGACGTTTCGCTCTTGCCGGAATATGTAATGCTTTCGGTGAAGGTCTTTCCGTTTATTTCGGAGAGCTTGCCCTCGCATATGACCTTTCCGTTTGTCGTGTCCTCTATTCTGACGTTGAGAACCGACGCGAGCGGCGCTTCGCCGTCGGACTTGACAACTGCCTCAAAGCCGAGGGTGATATCCTTGTTATGACTTATCGTCACGGGATATTCCTTTGAAATGCTGTCTCCGGGGAGGACGTTTTCTCCGCCGAATGTCCAATCCTTTTCGATTGCGCCGATGCTGTTGTTGCTCAGGGTGACCTTGTCGGAAGAGCCTGTCACCTTGCGGATAAACTGAACCGTCAGAAGCACGAGCGATATCGCGAGCAATACGGAAAGAATGATTATAGTGATTTTGTATCTTTTCATTTTGTTATCCATTGTTGCCGGCTCCTTTCGTATTTTTGCCGCCTTTGTTTTTGCCGGACATGATCGCGCTTGCAACGAGCATGCCGATGAGTCCGAGCCCGACGGTCTTTTCATCGCCTTTGCCGTTCTTTTCGGCTTTGTTTCTCATCAGCACCGAAACGAGAATGTCGATTGCGATGATGAGGATGAGGGCGATTATGAATCCCCATATCGTCTGGCACCATATGTAAAGCCAGCCGAGGAGCGGAATCCTGAAGCCCTTCCAGAGTCCGCGCATGTCGTCTCTCGAGACGAGCATAGAAGCGGTGTCCGTATCGCCTCTGACCGCGTATTTCTCACCGTCGGTTGAGACTATCCTGCCGAGGACAAAGCCCTTTTCGGCAACGTAATACGAAACGACGTCTCCCTCTTCAAGCGTCCTGTTTCCAATCGACACGAGTATTATGAAGTCGCCCTTTCTGATTGCCGGCGCCATGTTTCCGTGGTTTTCGGCGGCAGGCTTTATGACAAAGTTCCCCGGAATTCTGTCGCCGAAGAGAAACGCCTCGAAAATGAGTATCACGCTGCTCAGAAGAATGATGCAAAGGATAACGGTCAGCGCAATGAGAAATCCCTTTTTCACTTTTTGTGACGTGCGGCTCTTTTCTGTCGTCACGCCTGATGTTTTTTCCACAATATCTTCCTCCCGTTAAAATGATTTTGAAACCGTCGCAGGGCGGTTTGCCTGATTGTAAAATTCGCTTTTTGTTACTTGCCGCCGCCCCCATCGTCCGGATAAAGGACGTCACCGCGTGCCGCAAGACGAAAATCCATTAAAAGCGCAGAGTTCCTTAAAAAGGATGTTGTTTAGGGACAGTCCACACCTCTAACTATAATCACATCTATTATATTGCAAAACATCGCCCGTGTCAAGTCTATTCTCTGTTTTTTCCATATGTATATATATATGACTCGGCGGGCGTTTTTGCTTGGTTTTAAGTCGAATAAGCACAATATCTTGTGGACGTATGGCGCGACGTCCGCAGAAAGAAAGCACGGAATTAACAAACTGTGTGAAAAATTTACAGCGGTTCCGCGCCGCCCGCAAATTTCGCCCTGCGTCTTTATCGCTTTGCAGTGTGAACAGGTGGGGAGCTTTCCCGCCGCGTCGGCTTTACCCAAGCAAGGACGAGAGTATCGGTTCGAATATTAAAGAGTTTTTAATAGTGCGGGGCTTTTGTGCCTACGAGGATGGGAGAGGACGCGAAACTTTGCCTCCCTCCCCGAGGGAGGGGAACCGCAACGCGGTGGAAGGAGTTTATTAAAGACCTCTTCGGTTACAACTTCGTCGGGAGTGTGGCGAAGCCTGCAAGGGTGCTTTGCACGCTTGCAAATCTCCCAAAGGGAGAACCTTAATCTTGCATTATATATCGATAAAACCGGCGGGGCGGGAGGGGAAACCCCTCCCCTACATTGAAACACCCGTTTATATGGGCAATAAAACATCCGCTCAAACCAATAACTGAAGTTTCTTTTGCCTTCTTTTCTTTTCAAAGAAAAGAACGGTGCCTTCTTTTCTTATCGAAGAAAAGAAGGGGTATTGACTTTTCGGCGGGGGTTGATTATAATATATTCTCAAAACAGAGAATAAAAATCGGAGGCGAGCCGGATTGGAAGAGAAAGCAACTCTTTATACTTATGAAAAGGAAGAAAATCTCCTTGCGTACTGGGCGTTTGACAGTATCGAGGACGGAACGGTAAAGGATGTATCGGGCGGCGGGCACGACGGAAAAGTCGTCGGGGCGCCGGAGATATGCCCGGGATATATCTATAACGGCCTGCGCATAACGGAGCCGGGACAGGGCGTTGTCATTGAAAACACAAAAGGCTTCGACTTTACGGAAAATGACAGTTTCACAATAGAGATATGCTATAAATGGGACGGAAAATATGCGGGAAAAAGCTGGCCATGCATAATGCAGAGAGGACTTGACATATCGAAAAAAGCCTTTCATTATCTGGGTTTTTGGATAAACAGCGGTTGCCGCAGAGTCGCTCTTGGGGTGACGGGCGCGGGCGGCGCGGGCACGCACAACATAACCGCCCAGATAAACGCCGATACCGACTGGCACAAGGCTGTCGCCATTCAGGACGGCGAAGCGAAAACGATTTCGTTTTTCATCGACGGTGTTCCGCAGAGGCAGGAGCCGTCTGTCAATATTTCCGCTCCCGATATGCCGCTTATGATCGGCTTTTGCGACGCCGAAAGCAGCTTCATCGGCTCGGTCGACGAGATAAAAATATATGACTGCGCAAAGCCCGCGGATTTCAAAGTGACGGGCGTTGACGTTATGGAATACAAGAGCTTTGATTACAAGGATAACGAAAGCGGCGAAAGCGTCACCCTGCCTTACAGGCTCTTCCTTCCGGACGGATATAAGAAAAACGACGGCAAAAAGTATCCGCTTCTTTTCTTCCTCCATGGTTACGGCGAGTGCGGGACGGACAATATGCAGCAGATACGCGTCCTCGGCGGGCCGAACGCATTGCTTGACAGAGTCGTCGAAAAGGGCGACTGCATAATCGTTGCGCCGCAGTGTCAGGCGTCGCCGGCGGAGCTGAACTGGGTTCCGATAAATAAGCAATGGAGCACAGGTTCAAGAGAGCTGACGGAAAAGCCGACGATCTCTCTTGCCGCGGCGACGGAGCTCCTGAAAACATGGCTTTCGGACGAAAAGGTCGATAAAGACCGCGTTTATGCCGCGGGAATTTCAATGGGCGGCTACGGAACATGGGAGCTGATAACCCGTCATCCGGAATGGTTTGCGGCGGCTGTTCCCGTGTGCGGCTCGGGTATTCCGTCACTTGCGGAGAGGCTTAAAAACATCGCCATATGGGCAATGCACGGCGAGGCGGACACAACCGTTCCCCCACAGGGCACGCGCGATATGGAAAATGCAATCCGCGCCGCGGGCGGCAACATACGCACAACATTTTACCCCGGAGTCGGACACAATTCCTGGCCGCAGGCGTATTCCGAAAAGGAACTCATCAGCTGGCTCTTCGCGCAGAAAAAGTCAGGCGTGACAAGGTAAAAACACATATTGAAGAATAATTTCTCCGGGCGTTCCTCGGGGAAATTTTCTCCTTCACGAAAAATTAACAATTTTGTGCTTGTGTTTGACGGCTAACAATAGTATAATGCAAGGGCACAAACGCAAAAAGGAAAAAAGAGAAATGTTGAAAAGGAAAGCGCCGGCGGCGCTTCCGAGGCGGAGCCGATCTGCTTTCATGTATCTTTGTTCCGATCAAAACATCAAGAAAGGAAAACATTTTTATGATAAAACGGCTCATGAAAAGTATCAGGGAATACAAGCTCCCCTCGATACTGACGTTTATATTCATTCTGGGCGAAGCGGTTATCGAATGTATCATCCCGTTTGTCACGGCAAGACTGATAAACCGTATTCAGCTCGGTTCGGAAATGAGCGATATTGTAAAGACCGGACTTCTGCTCGTCTGTATGGCGGTGGCGTCGCTTGCGTGCGGCGGCATTGCGGGACTGACCTGCGCGAAGGCGTCATCCGGTTTTGCAAAGAACCTCCGTCACGACCTTTTCTCAAAGGTGCAGACGTATTCGTTTGAAAACATCGATAAATTTTCGTCATCATCGCTTGTCACAAGACTTACGACCGACGTAAGCAACGTGCAGATGGCTTATATGATGATAATCCGCACGGCAATCCGCGCCCCTCTTATGCTCATATTCTCCGTAATAATGGCATACGTCATGGGCGGCAAGCTGGCAACGCTCTTCGTTATAATCATTCCCGTGCTCGTCGTGGGGCTGCTTATAATCGCGAGAAAGGCAATGCCTGCGTTCCGCAGCGTTTTCAAGAAATATGACCGCTTGAACGAGTCGATTGAAGAAAACGTGCGCGGAATGAGAGTCGTCAAGGGCTTTGCGAGAGAAGACTATGAAAAGAAGAAATTCGGCAAAGCCGCAGGCGACATCTGCAAGGACTTCACAAAAGCCGAAAGAATAGTCGCGCTCAACTCTCCTCTTATGCAGGTCTGCGTCTATTTCAACATGGCGTTTATACTTATAATCGGTTCAAAGCTCATCATCACGAGCGCGGGAAGCTCTCTCGGCGTCGGCGAGATGTCGTCCATGCTGACATACGGCTTCCAGATACTCATGCAGCTCATGATGCTCGCCATGATATACGTCATGCTGACGATGTCCGGCGAGTCGATGGTGCGTATATCCGAGGTGCTCGGCGAGGAGTCCGCGCTGACAAATCCGCCCGCAAAAACAGTCACACTTGCGGACGGAACGACAGTAAACTATCCGCTTACGGAGATTAAAGACGGCTCAATTGACTTTGACGACGTCAGCTTCAAATATTCAAAGAAGGCAAAGAAAAATTCGCTTTCCGATATAAACCTTCATATAAAATCGGGAATGACGGTCGGTATTCTGGGCGTGACGGGTGCGGGGAAATCGTCGCTCGTTCAGCTCATTCCGAGACTTTATGACGTAACCGAAGGGTCGGTTAAAGTCGGCGGAGAGGATGTCCGCAATTACGATCTCGTCGCACTGCGAGACTCCGTCGCGTTCGTTCTTCAGAAGAACCTGCTCTTCTCCGGCACTATAAAGGAAAACCTCCGTTGGGGTAACGAAAACGCCACGGACGAGGAAATGATCGAAGCCTGCAAGCTGGCTCAGGCGGACGAATTCATCCGCTCATTCCCCGACGGTTATGACACAAAGATCGAGCAGGGCGGTTCAAACGTTTCCGGCGGTCAGAAGCAGC
>DHMB01000153.1:339-1389 GCA_002405565.1 Clostridiales bacterium UBA4653 | reverse complement strand
AAAAAGCCGAAGATACTCATTCTGGACGACTCGACGAGCGCCGTCGATATGAAGACCGACGCCCTCATCAGAGCGGGAATGAGAAACTTCATTCCGGAAACGACGAAAATAATCATTGCGCAGAGAATTGCTTCCGTCATGGAGGCGGATCTCATTGTCGTCATGGAAAACGGCAGAATTGCCGAAAGCGGCACGCATGACGAGCTTATGACTTCAAGCGAAGCATATCGCGAGACTTACACTCAGCAGATGAGCGGAGGTGAGGACAATGAATAAGGGAATGAAAGGAATGAAAGGCGGTATGCCTCCGAAGGGCGGTATGCCCGGAGGTCGCCCGAAAATGGACAAGGGCGTTCTGAAAAGAGTGCTCGGCCTTCTGATGAAGTCTTATCCTGTTCTCATACCGATTGTCATCGTATGTATCGTGCTTTCGGCTGTTGTTTCGTCCATACCTTCGATATTCATGCAGAAGGTGTTTGCGGCGGTGACCGCCAGAGTCGACATTATAAGAGAGGCGGCGGGCGTCAGCGGACTTATGAGCGTTCCGAAGGAATGGATAGCGGAGAATTCCGCGTTCCTCGCCGAGCAGTGGACAATCGCCAAGAGCGAGATACTGCCCATGGTCGGAGTGCTCATCGGGCTTTATGTTCTTTCAATAATATTTATAACGGTTCAGTCGCAGCTGATGGCGAAGATAACGCAGGGCTTCCTTGACAAAATGCGCTGCAAAATGTTCGACGGCATGCAGAACCTCCCCATCAAATATTTCGATACTCACAAGCACGGCGACATAATGAGTTACTATACAAACGATATAGACACTCTCCGCCAGCTTGTTTCTCAGTCGCTCCCCAGCCTGATACAGTCGGCAATCATAGTTGTGACGGTATTCTTCATCATGCTCTGGTACAGCGTTCCGATGACGCTTGTCATCCTTCTCGGTATCGGACTGATGATACTTGTTTCAAAGAAAATCGGCGGCGGAAGCGCGAAATACTTCATCCGTCAGCAGCGTTCCGTTGCAAACTTTGAAGGCTACATTCAGGAAAC
>DHMB01000153.1:0-206 GCA_002405565.1 Clostridiales bacterium UBA4653 | reverse complement strand
AAGGCTCACGCTTATGCAAACTGCCTCGGCCCGATTATAATGAACATCGGTAACATTCTTTATGTTATCTGCGCGGTTGTCGGCGGACTTTTCATAACGCTTGCCGCACAGAACGTGAGCTTCCGCGGACTTATAACCGCAGGCAGCTTCCTCGCGCTCCCGTTCTCAATCGATATAATCGTTCCGTTCCTCAATATGACAAAGCA
>DHMB01000140.1:13318-18095 GCA_002405565.1 Clostridiales bacterium UBA4653 | reverse complement strand
GTCACGCGGCGGCAGAAGATCTCGGCGCGGGGAAGGCGCTTGCTGTCGGCGCGTTTCAGCTGGCGGCTGTCGTGCCCGGGCTTTCGAGGTCGGGAATGACGGTGACGGGCGGACTTGTCTGCGGGCTTGAAAGAACGCAGGCTGTGAGATTTTCATTTATAATGTCGATACCCGCGATACTCGGCGCAAACATGATGAACGCCATCGAAACGGTTAAAACGCCGATTGAAAGTTCGCAGCTCGGCGTGTATGCGGTCGGGATGATATTTGCGGCGATGACGGGATTTTTCGCATTGAAGCTCGTCGATTTCATAGCGAGGAAAAACAAATTTTCTTTATTTGCAATATATTGCTTTGCCGTCGGAACGGCGGCTGTGATATTCGGATAAAAACAGGGACGAATGAAACGGAGGAAAATAAATTGGCTGAAAAGAAAAATACAAGAAACGATAAAGATAAAAGAAAAGACGCGGACGTGGTCGAGGAAGAGGTAAACGGCAAAAAACCGAAAAAAGAGAAACGCCCATCAGACCCTTCATCCATAGGAAATCAGGTGATTACGGTCGTGCTCTTCGCGCTCGCGCTGTTTGTCGGGATATGCTTTATCTGGCGTGACAGCGTCGGCGTTATAGGCAAGTTTATATTCGAGGGGCTGTTCGGAATTTTCGGCGGCTCGGCGATACTCGTCCCGTTTTTGCTCCTCAATCATGCGATATTCCACAAGCGCGATGTTGAGAGCGGCGCGGTGCACTATAAATGGAGTTTTTCCGTTCTGACGGTGTTCCTGCTTTCGATGATCGTTCATTCGATACTCGGTATATGCAAGATTGCGTCACCGGACGAAACGCTTTCAAGCCTTTTTGAAAACGGACAGAAACTTGTCGGCGGAGGTGCCGTCGGCGGTAAGTGCGAGCTGTTCCTTGCAAAGGGAATAGGCGATATAGGCGTACTTATTTTCTCGCTTGCCTTCTTCATTATACTTTCCATATTCCTCTTCGGGCTTACACCTGCGATGTTCTTTGAAAGAGCCAAATTCTATGCTGTTCACAGAATGGAGAAAAGAGAGGAAAACAAGAAAAAGAAGAGACAGCAGGCAGAAGACAAAAAAGAAGAAGAAAAAACAAAAATGCCCGAGCGTCGTGACGTGCCCGAAAAGCCGAAGCGTCGCCGCGGCGATATAGACGACGAAATTTTCTATGACGACGATCCCTCGGTCAAAGAGAAGAAGCCCGCTCCCGTCGTCGACGATACAGACGACGATTACGGCCTTGACGACAAGCCCGGGGAGGACGAAAAAGAAGTCCGCACGGAGACTATTCTCCCCGTGCCGAAAAAGGAAGACGACGATGACTTGGGTCTTGACTCCATATTCGACGTTCCCGAAAGCGAGGAGGCAAAGGAAAAGTTCTCGCGCAAGGGCGAGGAATATTATGACCCCGAAGAGTCCGAGGCGCAGGCGGAGATAAAGGTCAAGAAGGAAACTCTCACTCCGACGCGTCCCCAGAGACCGGCAAGAGAGCCGAAGCCCGCTCCGGAACCGATAATCCTTCCGCCGTCTGAACCGGAAGTGCCGGATTACGTATTCCCGCCGATAGATCTTCTTCCTTATAAGGAGCAGTCGGGCGGCGACTCGCAGAAGGAAATGGAGCAGAACGCTCAGAAGATAATCGAAACGCTGGAGGACTTCAATATTCACACGCGCCTTGTCGGCATTTCGCGCGGCCCTGCGGTTACGAGATATGAAATCGCGCCGCAGCAGGGAACAAAGGTCTCCGCGATAATCAACCGATCGGACGATATCTCCCTCAGCCTTGCGTCGACAGTGCGTATTTCGGGCGTTATTCCCGGAAAGAGCGCAATCGGCATTGAGGTGCCGAACAAGAACGTTTCGACGGTTTACCTCCGTTCGCTCATCGACTGCGACGATTTCAGAAACGCAAAGAGCAAGGTCACGGCGGGGCTCGGCGTCGATCTTGCGGGAACGAAGGTATATCTTGACGTTGCGAAAATGCCTCACCTGCTCATCGCGGGCGCGACGGGCATGGGTAAATCCGTGTGCATGAACTCTCTTATCGTCAGTATTCTTTATAAAGCCCGCCCGGATGAGGTCAAGTTTATATTTATCGACCCGAAAAAGGTTGAATTCAGCATGTATAACGGTATCCCGCACCTGCTTGTTCCTGTCGTATTCGACCCGAAGAAAGCCGCCGGTGCCCTCCACTGGGCTGTTACCGAAATGGAACGCCGCTATGACATTCTCGAGTCGACGGGCAAGAGAAACCTCGCTCAATACAACGAAGCGACAAAGGACGACCCCACGGCGGAGAAGCTGCCGCAGATCGTTATAGTGATAGACGAGCTTGCCGACCTTATGACGACAGCTCCGGACGACGTTGAAACGTCGATAAACCGTATCGCGGCAAAGGCGAGAGCGGCGGGTATGCACCTTATAATCGGTACGCAGCGCCCGTCTGTCGACGTTATCACGGGTACAATCAAATCAAACATTCCGTCCCGTATCGCCTGCAAGGTCTCCTCGCAGATAGACTCAAGAACCATTCTTGATACGGCGGGCGCGGAAAAGCTGATAGGCAGAGGCGATATGCTGTTTTCGCCTGTCGGATCAATGTCGCCGACGCGTGTTCAGGGCGCGTTCGTCGACGAAGGCGAAATCGAAAAAATCGTTGCGTTCATAAAGGAACACAGCGAGGAAAGAGAATATGACAGCAAGATAGTCGACTCTATAAACAAAGAAGCGGAGCTTTGCGGAAAGAAGGGCAAGAGCCAGCAGAGCATGGGTGACGAGCCGAGCGGCGACGAGCCCGAGGACAATATGCTCAATGCCGCAATCGAGCTTGCAATCGACGAAAAGAAAATATCAACGTCTCTCATCCAGCGCCGCCTCTCTCTCGGATATGGCAGAGCGGCAAAGCTGATTGACGTAATGGAGCGCCGCGGAATAGTCAGCGCGCCCGACGGGCAGAAGCCCCGCTCGGTGCTGATAACGCGCGAGCAGTATTACGAAATGCAGATGAGAAACGGCGGAAAATCAAACGAAAACGAGGAGGATGACGCTCCATGGGAAGACTGATAGTTATTGACGGGCTGGACGGCTCCGGAAAAACAACGCAGAGTCAAAGGCTTTATGACGAGCTCGTATCGCAGGGGAAGAAGGTCAGAATGATTTCTTTCCCGGATTACGACAGCCAATCGTCTGCGCTTGTGAAAATGTATCTCGGGGGAGAATTCGGAACCGACCCCGAAGCTGTCAACGCTTATGCGGCGTCGACGTTTTTTGCCGTCGACAGATACGCGTCATACAAGTGCAAATGGAAGGAATTCTATGACGATCCCGACTCCGTTATAATCACAAACAGATACACGACGTCGAACGCCGTTCATCAGCTTGAAAAAACGGACAGAGAACATTGGGACGAATACCTTTCGTGGCTTTTCGATTTTGAATATAACAAGCTCGGAATTCCCGCGCCGGACATCGTCATGTTTCTTGAAATGAAGCCGGAAATTTCGCTCGAGCTTGTCAGACGACGCAGCGCGGAAACGGGTCAGAAGCAGGACATCCACGAGCTGGATCCCGATTACATGCACAGAAGCTATAAAGCCGCGCTTTATGCCTGCGACAAGCTGGGCTGGAAGAGGATTGTCTGCTATGACGGCAAAGATCCCCTCTCCGAGGACGAGATTGCGGGAAAAATTCTTGAAGAAGCAACAATGCTCCTTGATATAAACGGGAAGTGATACTTATGAAAAAGGTAATTTTGTTCTTTGCTGAAGGGACGGAGGAGGTCGAAGCGTTGACCCCTGCCGATATTCTCCGCAGAGCGGGCGCAGAGGTTACAATCTGCGGCGTCGGCGGCGAAATGCGCACGGGTGCGCACGGGATAACCGTTAAAACTGATATAGCGGACGCACAGCTTTCGGACAGTGCGGACTTTGATATGGTCGTTCTTCCAGGAGGAATGCCGGGAACGAAATATCTCGGAAGCTCGGAGAAGGTTCTGCATTTTATCCGTCGCGCGGTGAATGAAGATAAGTTCATTGCGGCGATATGCGCGGCTCCGACGATTCTCGGCGGGATGGGACTTCTCGAAAACAGAAGCGCAACGTGCTATCCCGGAATGGAAAGCGGGCTCGGCGGCGCAATATACACGGGCGGCGACGTTTGTCGCGACGGAAAAATAATCACGGGAGCGGGAGTCGGAGCGGCTGTTGAATTTGCGCTCGCGCTGACAGAGGCTCTCTTCGGCTTTGAAACAGCCGGAAAAATAAGAAAAAGTATAGTGGCGGACTGAAAATTATGTATGAAATTCGTAAACACAAAACAGAAATAAGAGAATATTATATCGAAAAGCGCCGTGCCCTTGAGGACGGCGTCAAGGCGGAAAAGGACGCAAAGGTCAGCTCGAACGTTATTGCAAGCGCGACATACCGCTATGCGGATGTGCTCCTTCTCTATATGCCGAAGGCGGACGAGATTGATATAAAACCGATCGCAATCGCCGCGCTTGAAGCAGGGAAAAAGGTTGCTTTTCCGCGCTGTAACCCCGAGGACAGAAGCATGGTCTTCCATTATGTCACCTCGCTTGACGAGCTTGAAGAGTCGACATACGGTCTTCTTGAGCCGAAAGCCGACGCGCCCGCGTTTGACAAGGACGAATGTGAAAAGAAGAACGTCATCTGCATAATCCCCGGCATAGTTTATGACAAAAAGGGCTACCGTATCGGTTACGGCGGCGGCTATTACGACAGATATCTT
>DHMB01000140.1:3461-13264 GCA_002405565.1 Clostridiales bacterium UBA4653 | reverse complement strand
ATTACGACAGATATCTTTCCTCCTTCAAGGGAACGAAGGTCGGTGTTGCATACACCGATTTTATAGCGAATTCCGTTCCGCACGGTCGTTTTGACCTTGCGGTTGACGTACTCATCACCGAAAGAGGAATATATGCAAAAAAATAAAAGCAAGGGCGGACTTTCGGGGCCGCCCGCGCTCATATTGCTCATATCCGTTCTGATGATCGTTCCGACGTTTCTGAATTTCGGGAGTATCGGAAGTCCCGTGGCGGGCTATGTTGCGATAATCGTTTTGAACCTGCTGATATTCGGCGTGCCCGCGGCGTTTTACTGTTATATAAAAGGAAAAGGCTTTATAAAGCGGATGAACCTTTCGTTTCCGAAGGGAAAGAGCCTTGCGGTGACGCTTCTCTGCGCGGTACTGCTCATGCTCCAGAGCTGTATTCTGAAATTTGGCGTTTTCTATTTCGGTTATGACTATTCGGCATACAGGCTGTACGGAAGCAGTTTTTCCGTCAGAACGGAGAGCCTGCTTGATGTTGTTCTGCCTGTAATCGCGCTTGCGATAGTGCCCGCGATAGCGGAGGAATTCGTTTTCAGGGGCATAGTTTTTACGGAGTATTCAAAAACCGGTTTTTTCTGCTCTGCGATAGCGTCATCTCTGCTTTTTGCATTCATCCATTTTGACTTTGCGCAGTTTCCGATTTATTTTTTTGACGGTATGCTCCTTTGTTTTGCCGTCTTTCTGACGGGCTCCGCGATGACGGCTGTCATAGCGCACATTGCATACAACATATTCGTCCTTTTCGGGGAGAAATATGTCTGGCTGTTTTCGTCAAACCCGGATAGCGAATTGCTCTTCTGGCTGATACTCATCGCGCTTTATCTGATTTTGGCTTTTGTCTTTCTCGGAGCGGCTGAAAAGACAGCGATGGCGCGGGCTGAAAGCGGCGACGAGCCGCCTGTAACAGTTTCAAAAGAGGACAGGCTCTCCGCTTATATTTCCGTTTTTACGGCAAAGCCCATGCTGATCGAGATCGGGCTTTTTGCCGTCGTTGCGGTTATAGACCTGCTCTGAAAAAGAATTTTTCCGCATAAAAACCGCATTTTTCCGCAGAATAATTAAAAAATTCTGCGGAGGAGCGTATTTTGAAAAGAAAATCAAACGGCGGCGGAGTGCTGTTCTGGGCGGTGCTCATTTCGGTCATTCTGTCCGCTTTTATCTGGTCTGCGACGAAGGAGGTCTTCGCCTTCGGTGGGGAAAACGCGGAGCCTGTGACGGTCACCGTTCCCGAAGGGGCGGGGCTTTCGGACGTCGCAAAGATATATAAGGAAGCGGGGCTGATAAAATATCCGCTTGTATACGAGCTTTATTCAAAGCTCCGTGGCGACGACGGAAAATATCTTTCCGGCGAATTTTCGCTTTCTTCATCGCTCTGCTATGACGAGTTGCGCCGCGCAATAAAAAACAAAAAGGGCGCAAGAACGCAGATAAAGCTGACGTTTCCGGAGGGAAGTACGGTCGAAAATATAATCGATATTTTCGTTTCTGCCGGAATCGGCGAGAGGGAGAAATTCATTTCCGTTATAAACGATTTTGACTTCGGCTTTGACTTTCTCGAAAATATCCGGTCGGAGGGCAGGATATACCGCCTTGAAGGCTATCTTTTCCCGGACACCTATTATTTTTATTCCGATTCGACGGAGACCGAGGCAATCTATAAAATGCTTGAAAATTTCAACGTCAGATTCACATCCGACATGAGAAAAAGGGCGGAGGAGAGCGGTTTTTCCATGGACGAAATTCTGACGCTCGCGTCGATGATAGAAAAAGAGGCGTATTACAAAGCGGACATGCCCTATATTTCCTCCGTTTTTCATAACAGGCTTTCATCCCGCTCTATGCCGAGGCTTGAAAGCGACGCGACTGTCGTTTACGCCATAGGCGGCGGAAAAAAGACGGGCGCGCCGATAAAGGAGGAGCTGAATATCGACTCCCCCTATAACACATACAGAGCGCAGGGGCTTCCGCCCGGCGCAATATGCTCTCCCGGGCTTGACGCAATCGAAGCGGCGATTTCGCCCGCGAAATCGGATTACTATTATTTCATCTGCACGAAAAATAAAAACGCGGTGTTTTCAAGAACGTATGCCGAGCATATGAAGGCGATCGCCGCAGACAAAAATAACTGAAAGGACTTTCATAAATGCCCGAACTTCTTTCCCCTGCGGGGAATTTTGAAAAAATGAAGGCGGCTATCCGCTATGGGGCGGACGCCGTATATCTGGCGGGGAAACGCTTCGGAATGAGAAGCGCCGCCGAAAACTTTACGGACGAGGAGCTGGCGGAGGCGATTGCCTATGCTCATTCCTTCGGCAGGAAGGTGCATATAACCGTCAACACCCTGCCGAGGACAAACGAATATCCCGCCCTGCGCGAATATTTTGCGTTCCTCGGAAAGATAAAGCCCGACGCGCTTATAATCGCGGACGCGGGGGTGTTTGCTCTTGCAAGAGAAGTCCTGCCCGAAACGGAGATACACGTTTCAACTCAGGCGGGTATTGTCAGCGCGGCGGATTGCCTTTTCTGGCGGTCGCTCGGAGCCAAAAGAGCCGTGCTCGCGAGAGAGCTTTCGCTTGACGAGATAATCGAAATCCGCAAAAACGTTCCGGACGATTTTGAGATCGAAACATTTGTGCACGGGTCGATGTGCGTTTCGTTTTCAGGCAGATGTCTGCTTTCAAACGCGCTGACAGGCAGGGACGGCAACCGCGGAGCGTGCGCTCAGCCTTGCCGTTGGAGCTATACAATAAGCGAGGAAAAGCGCAAGGATTCGCCTATGCCGATTGAAGAGACGCCGGACGGAACGTTCATAATGAGCTCAAAGGATCTGTGTATGGTAGACCATATTCCTGAGCTTATAAGAGCGGGAATATCGTCCTTCAAAATAGAGGGGCGTATGAAAAGCGCATATTATACAGCCGTTGTCACAAATGCGTACAGGGCGGCGATTGACGGCTATGAAAAGCTCGGCGAGGGCTATGTTTTTGACAGCCGCTGGATGGACGAGCTCGAATCGGTAAGTCACAGGGAATACGCAACGGGCTATTTTTACGGCGCCCCCTGCGATAACGCACAGACAACCTCCTCCCTCGGTTACATCAGGGACAAGGCGTATCTTGCCGTCGCGACGGGAGAGAAGATGAACGGACTGACCGGATTCCGTCAGAAAAACAAGCTCTCAAGGGGCGAATATGCGGAGATTGTTTCTCCCGGAAAGTTCGGACGGGGATTTACTGTCGACAAAATATATAATGAAAACGGGGAAGAGATTGAAAGCGCGCCGCACCCGGATATGAAATTTTATGTTTCCGTTCCGTTTGAGGTGTCCGAAGGGGACATTCTGCGCGGCGGAAAATGATAATT
Source organism: Clostridiales bacterium UBA4653 (assembly GCA_002405565.1). Lineage (GTDB taxonomy): Bacteria > Bacillota > Clostridia > Oscillospirales > CAG-272 > CAG-841. Next base: position 9,856 of record DHMB01000140.1, on the reverse strand, counting down.
TCGACGAAAATTATCATTTTATATATTGAAAAAGCAAAATAAAGATGATATACTACATAAGAAAATCTTAAAATTAGCGAGGTATATAAAAATGACTTACAACAAAAAGTCGATAGAAGATATCGACGTTGCCGGCAAAAGAGTCCTTGTAAGATGTGACTTCAACGTACCCGTAAAGGACGGAGTCATCACAAGCGACAAGAGAATAACAGAAGCTCTTCCGACGATTAAATATCTTGTTGAGAAGAACTGCAAGGTTGTTCTTTGCTCCCATATGGGCAAGCCCCACAACATTTTTGACAAAGAGATCAAGCTCTCAAAGAAGGAAGCTGCGGCTGTTGCGGCTCTTCCCGAAGAGGAAAGAGAAGCAGCTACGGCAAAATACATCGAAAAAGCTCAGGGCGACAAGCAGAAGTTCTCTCTCAAGATTGTTGCTGACAGACTCAATGAGTATCTCGGCGGTATCGTAACGTTCGCTGAGGACACAGTCGGCGAGGACGCTCAGGCAAAGGTTGCCGCTCTCGAAGGCGGAAAGATCGTTCTTCTCGAGAACACACGTTTCACAAAGAAGGAAGAGAAGAATGACGAGGAATTCTCAAAGAAACTCGCAGCCTTCGGCGACGTATTCGTAAACGACGCTTTCGGCACGGCTCACAGAGCTCACGCTTCAACGGCAGGCGTTGCTATGTACGGCGGACTTCCCGCTGTCTGCGGTTACCTCATTCAGAAAGAAATCACAATTATGGGCAAGGCGCTCGAAGACCCGAAGAGACCGTTTGTCGCTGTTCTCGGCGGCGCAAAGGTATCCGATAAGATCGGCGTTATCGAAAACCTTATAGACAAGGTTGATACGCTCATCATCGGCGGCGGTATGGCTTACACGTTCTTCAAGGCTTTCGGTCAGAACGTCGGTACATCCATCTGCGAATATGACAAGCTCGACATTGCAAAGGCAACTGTTGAAAAGGCAAGAGCAAAGGGCGTCAGCTTCATTCTCCCCGTTGATAACATCATCGGCAGAGAATATGACGAGAACACCGTTCATATGAGAATGTATTCAAACGCTATCCCGGACGGTTGGATGGGTCTTGACATCGGCGATAAGACAAGAGAGCTCTTCTCAAAGACGATCGCAGGCGCAGGAACGGTTGTCTGGAACGGGCCTATGGGCGTTTCCGAATGGAAGAACTTCGAAGGCGGCACATGCGCGGTTGCGGAAGCTATCGCAAACAGCGGCGCTGTATCGATCATCGGCGGCGGCGACTCTGCTGCGGCTGTTGAAAAACTCGGCTATGCCGACAAGATGACGCACATCTCGACAGGCGGCGGCGCGTCCCTTGAATTCCTTGAAGGCAAGGAGCTTCCCGGAATAGCTTGCCTGCTTGATAAATAATTCGGAGGCGATTTATAATGGATAAGACAAACAGAAAAGCCGTCATCGCCGGCAACTGGAAGATGAATATGACCCCCGCGGCTACGGAAGCCTTCATAAAGGAGCTTGCTCCCGCTGTCGCTTCCATGAACGGTTGCGAAATCGTTCTCTGCGTGCCGTTTGTTGACATTGCAACGGCTGTCAAGGCTGCGGAAGGTACAAACATAAAAATCGGCGCGGAAAACGTTCACTTTGCCGAAAAGGGAGCATACACGGGCGAAATCTCCGCTGAAATGCTCTGCGCCGTCGGCACGGAATACGTTATCATCGGTCATAGCGAGAGAAGACAGTACTTCGGCGAAACGGATGTAACCGTCAACCAGAGAACTCTTGCCGCTCTCAATGCAGGACTGAAGGTCATCCTTTGCGTTGGCGAAACGCTCACGGAGCGCGAGCAGAATATCACAACGGAAACCGTTTCCCGTCAGACAAAGATCGCTCTTATGGGCGTAACGGCGGAGCAGGCAAAGAACGTTATCATCGCATATGAGCCCGTTTGGGCTATCGGCACCGGCAAAACGGCGACGGCAGAGCAGGCTGAAGAGGTCTGCGCGGCTATCCGCGAAGTTGTTGCAGGCATTTATGACGAAAAGACCGCTCTCGGAATGACAATCCAGTACGGCGGCTCTATGAACGCAAAGAACGCAGACGAGCTTCTTTCCATGAAGGATATCGACGGCGGACTTATCGGCGGAGCTTCGCTCAAGGTTCCGGATTTCACAACGATAATCACAGCGGCTCAGAAATAAGCAAAAAGTATCAAAGCGGACGGCGTTTGCCGTCCGTTTTTTGCTTTATCCGGAATAAATGCGGCGCGACCTTCATATTCTTTACCAAGACAAAGCGAAAGGAAGAAGAATATGAAAAAATACATATCGGTTATGGTGGCGGTGGTTCTGATATTTGCGTTTTCGCTCTGCGCTTTTGCGGGAGGCGGAGGGGACACGGAGGCTTCCGTCGACGCTCCTGCGGCTGTCGAATACGGCAAAAAGGTCGACGCTGTCAGCGCGATTTTAATGGAAGCGGGAAGCGGCACCGTGCTTTATGAGCAGAACGCAGACGAGCCCCTTCCGCCAGCGTCCGTCACAAAAACGATGACGATGCTCCTCGTGCTTGAAGCGATTGATTCCGGCAAAATCTCTCTCGACGAAATGGTTTCCGTCAGCGAGAACGCGGCGTCGATGGGCGGTTCGCAGGTTTTTCTTGCGCCCGGCGAGACGATGAGCGTAAGCGACCTGCTCAAAAGTATGATAGTTGCTTCCGCAAACGACGCGGCTGTTGCCCTTGCGGAGTATGTCTGCGGGAGCGAGGATGCGTTTGTCGCGCGGATGAACGAGCGGGCAAAGGAACTGGGTTGCAAAAACACGTATTTCGAAAACCCTACGGGTCTTGACGACACTGCGACAAGCCACACGATGTCTGCGCGCGATATAGCGATAATATCCCGCGAGGTTATCAGTCACGAGCTGGTTTATAATTATTCGACGCTCTGGATGGACACCATCCGCGGCGGCACCTTCGGACTGACAAACACAAACCGTCTTATCCGCTTTTATAAGGGCGCGACGGGGCTGAAAACAGGCTCGACGGCAAAGGCAAAATTCTGTATCAGCGCAACGGCTGAGCGCGGCGGGCTGACTCTCATTGCCGTTATTATGGCGGCACCGACGAGGGATATCCGCAACGAAGCGGCAAAGTCGCTCTTTGATTTTGGTTTTGCAAATTATTCCGTTTATACGGATGAGCCGGAGGAGTTTGAAGATATTTATGTTACCGGCGGCAAGGAAAACATGACGAAGGGTATAAGCGAAGGCTTTTCGACAGTCGTTTCAAAGGGCGACGCGTCAAAGATTGAAAAGGTGACAGATGTTCCCGAAAAGCTGACGGCGCCGATTGCAAAGGGGGAGAAAATCGGCACGGTGACCTACATGCTGGACGGAAAAAGCGTCGGCACGGCGGATATTCTGGCGGCGGAGACCGTTGAAAAGATAAATTTCTGGTCTATGCTGAAAAAACTCGGCAGTTGGTTTTTATGTTCTCCTCCGAATTGAATTGACTTTATAATAAATATGGTGTAAAATGAGATGATAAAAGTCATCTCATTTTATTTTGGAGAAAGCTATGGAAAGAAAACCGAGAGCGGCAATATATACGCTGGGTTGCAGAACAAATCAATATGAGTCGGACGTGGTCTGCGAGAGACTTGCGGAAAACGGCTTTGAGATATGCGAGCCGGGCGAAAAAGCCGATGTTTATATAGTCAATACCTGCTCTGTTACGGCAGAGGCGGACAGAAAGTCACGACAGTTCATAAGGCGCGGGAAGCACCTGAATCCGCAAGCCGTTGTCATCGCTATGGGTTGCTACTGTCAGATAAACCCACAGAAGGCGTTTGAGCTCGGGGCGGATTTCGTCTGCGGGACGAGAAACAAGCTCGCCGCCGTCGACTTTGCCGTTCGGGCTGTTATGGGCAACATTGAGAAGAAAACCGAGGTCGGAGAGCTTGCCGGAGTGCCTATGGAAAAGATGTTTATGGGGCATTTCAAGGGCGACAGAGCATATCTGAAAATTGAGGACGGGTGCGATAATCATTGCGCCTATTGCATAATCCGCAGGGCGAGAGGAAGCGTCGTTTCGCGTGACCCCGAGGAGATCGGAGCAGAGGCGAAGGCGATTGTCCGGAGCGGGTGCAGGGAAATAGTGCTGACGGGAATTGAGGTTGCGTCATACGGCAGAGACGGTAAGGACTATACGCTTGCGGACGCTGTCCGGGCGGCTTGCGAAAGCGGAGCGGAGCGCGTCAGACTTGCGTCGCTTGAACCTTCCGTGCTGAATGAAAAGCTCATAAATTCGCTTAAAAACTGTCGCGGATTTTTGCCGTCGTTTCATCTTTCGCTCCAGAGCGGGAGCGCAGAGGTACTGAAAAAAATGAGGCGGAAATATAATCCCGATATGGTCAGAAGGTCGGTCGCGATGATAAGATCGGCGTTTCCGGACGCGGAATTTTCCGCCGACGTGATAGTCGGCTTTCCGGGAGAGACGGAGGAGGATTTCAGAGAGACGTGCCGCCTCTGCGAGGACATCGGGCTTTATCACATTCATATCTTTCCTTATTCGGACAGGTCGGGCACGGAAGCGGAGAAAATGACGGATAAGATTCCGCCCGAGACAAAGAGCCGCAGATGTGCCGAGCTTGCCTCGGTCGGCGAGGTGATTTCCGAAAAAGTATATAAAAGCTACATTGAAAAACAGACCCCGCTTTACGTTCTTATCGAGGAAAAGCAGTACGAATATTATTTCGGTCACGCGCAGAATATGCTGGACGTGAAGATAAAATCGGACGAATGTCTGCTGGGAAAAATCGTGAAATGTGTAGCTGTGGACTATAAAAATGGGTGTGCCTACGGCGCACTGTGCGAGGACGAAGGCAAATGAGAAAAGTTGATGTAAACCGTAACGACGCAGGACAAAGACTGGACAAGTTCCTTTCAAAGACGTTCCCCCTGCTTCCGAAATCACTTATGTATAAGTTCATCAGGACGAAGAAGATAAAGGTGAACAGAAAGCGGGCGGAAATCGGGCATATGCTCTGCGAGGGTGACGAAATTCTGCTCTTTATAAGCGATGAATTCTTTCCGCGCGAAAGCGACGCTTTTTATAAGAAAATCAAGCCGGTTTTCGGCGTCGTTTATGAGGATGAGAACATAATCGTCGCAAATAAGCCCGTCGGACTCCTCTGCCACAGCGACGAGGAGGGCGAGCAGAACACGCTCATCGAGCAGATAAAGGCATACCTCTGGCAAAAGGGCGAATATGACGAGGAAAAAGAAAATTCTTTTGCCCCCGCTCTTTGTAACCGTATCGACCGCAACACCTGCGGTATCGTTTTTGCGGCGAAGAACGCCGCCGCTCTGCGCGCGATGAACGAGGCTGTCAAGGAGAGGAAAATCGGCAAGTTTTATCTCTGCCTTGTGCACGGCGTTCCCGCAAAGAGGGAGGACACGCTCCGCGGGTACCTGATAAAAGACGGCGATAAGAACACTGTCCGTGTTTTTGAGAAAAAGCCCAGCTCCGGCGACGCAAAGGAAATCGTCACAAAATACCGCGTCATAAGCGTTGAAGGCGAAAATGCGTTGCTTGAAGTCGAGCTTGTCACGGGAAGAACCCATCAGATACGCGCGCATATGGCGAGTATCGGTCATCCGCTCATCGGCGACGGAAAATATGCGGAAAACAGTGCAGACAGAAGGAAGGGAATTTACCGTCAGGCGCTCTGTGCATACAAGGCGGTTTTCGGGGACGACGTTTCCGCTCCGCTTGAGAATCTGCGTGGAAAAACGATTGAGCTCGGCAGGGATGAGATACCTTTCCTAAAAAATATCTGAATATTCGATGAAAAAAGGTGCGTTTTTGCTATTGATTAAAACGCGCCTTTGTTTTATAATAAAGAGTGAAAATAAATTTCCGAAAAATCGGAAAGGTCAGGAGATGAAAAAATGAGCGAACTTCACGTAATCAACCACCCGCTTATCCAGCACAAGCTGACACACATGAGAAAGACGGAAACAGGCCCGAAGGACTTCCGTCAGCTCCTCAAGGAAATATCCATGCTTATGGGTTATGAGGTCACGCGCGACCTGCCCCTTGAGGACATCGAAATTGACACTCCCATTCAGAAAATGACGGCGAAGGTCATTTCGGGAAAGAAGGTTGCCATTGTGCCGATTCTCAGAGCGGGACTCGGAATGGTTGACGGCCTGCTCGACCTTGTTCCCGTTGCAAAGGTCGGACACATCGGTCTTTACAGAGACCCCGATACGCACGAGCCTCACGAATACTATTGCAAGCTCCCCACGGATATCGGAGAGAGAATAGTAATAGTTGTCGACCCCATGCTCGCAACAGGTGGCAGCGCTTCGGACGCTATCACAATGCTCAAAAAGCACGGTTGTACAAACATCCG
>DHMB01000140.1:0-3394 GCA_002405565.1 Clostridiales bacterium UBA4653 | reverse complement strand
TTTGAATGTCTTGTTTCCGCGCCGGAGGGCATAAAGAAGGTTCAGGAAACGCACCCCGACGTCGATATCTACACGGCGGCTGTCGACGAAAGACTCAATGACCACGCTTATATCATCCCCGGACTCGGCGACGCAGGCGACAGACTTTTCGGAACAAAATAAAAAAATCGGAGGGAAGTCATGGATAAAGATAAAATCACGGCGGACATGCTGCCGGGCAAATATCGCCCGCTCGGAATGTGGGAATATTTTGCGTATTCGATACTTTTCGCAATTCCGCTTATCGGTATCGTATTTCTTGTGATTTTCTCGTTTGACGGTTCAAACATAAACCGCAGGAATTATGCGCGTTCGTTCTTCTGCAGTGTTATACTCTTCGTCATACTTGTTGCCATTCTGGCTGCTGCCGGAGTTCTGGGGCTTCTTTTAGACTGGCTTCTTCCGGATGAGGGTGGCATCACGGTGACTATCCTGAACGCGCTTTTATAAGATTTTTGCAAATGAAAAACGTCGACTTCGGGTCGGCGTTTTTTGATTTTTACAGCGCCTTGCCGTCGCGCGCGTGGGACGGCGGAGATTGCCGTAAATTGTTATAAAAAATATAAAAATTTTATCAAAAACCGATTGCAAATTGAGGTACGTGTATGTTATAATATATTATCAGCGGAAGTATAGGGGAAGTGCCCCCGCTTTGAACGGAAAAATAAAAAGTGTATTTACACAATTCGGAGGTATAAAATGGGATTATTCGACAAAATCAAAACAATGGTAAACGGTAATGAAGCTGAGGACGCTTACGAAGACGAGGACATGGGCGCAACGTATGACGAAAGCGCAGTTCCCGCTCGCACGGCAAATCGCGGAATGAGCCTCAACGCTTCTTCGATAGAGCTCAAGGTTGTAAGACCCGACACATTCGTAAATTCGAGACAGATTGCAGACCACCTTCTCAACAACCGCACGGTTGTCCTCAATCTTGAAGCAACAAACAAAGAGACGGCAAGAAGAATTCTTGACTTCCTCTCCGGCGTTGCATATTCAATCGGCGGTCAGCTCAAGAGAGTTGCAAACAACACATTTGTTATCACTCCCGACAACGTTGCTGTTTCCGGCGATCAGATGAGAGCTTCCGGCGCTGCAACAAGCTCCGCAACAACGGAAACAACGCCCGCTTCTCAGCCCGCGCAGTTCTCCGGCGATACTCTTTATTGATTTTTACATATCGGCATAAACGGACGGGGCGTTGCCGCCCCGTCAAGTTTTATCTTGAGATGGGGGCGTGTGCTTCCCGTAAATTGAGCGAAAGGGTCTCATAACATGACAGTGCCACAAAAAGACGGTGCAAAAAGAAACTTCAAAAAGACTTTCCGCGGCTATGATACAGCCGAGGTGGACAGTTACATAAACGCGATCACGGAAAATTATAACCTGCTTTACCGTGAAAACGCAAGGCTCGCACGCGAGCTTGCCGAAGCGAATGACCGCCTTGCCGACCTTACCGGCGAGGAGGAAAAAGTTCAGAAAACGCTTGAAACGGCAAGAGCCGCCGCGGATAAAATCGTCGCGGACGCATACGAAAGAGCGGACGCGATTCTCGCCTCCATAAAGCGTAGCTGTGATAAAATTCTGCGCAGCTTCCGCGACAAGACCGAGGCGCAGAAGGCAGCGCTTTCGTCCATGCAGGAAAGCATTCTCGTTTTCAAAAACGAACTTTTCGAGCGTTACCGCCTGCACATCGAGCTTATCGAGCGCATTTCTCCCGTGTTTGAATATGAGGAAGAGCTGACGCCCGAGCAGTATGTCGAAAAAGTCGTTTCGACTATGAACCGCGACGTTTCCGAGGAGTTCGGAATAAAGCTGGAAGGCTTCGATATAGATCTCGGCAAGCCGGAAGAGACGGAAGAGAAAGATCTCGGCGAAACGGCGGTATTTGCTCCGCGGGAAGAAAAGCCTTCCGAAGAAGAGCGGCAGTCCGTCGCGCCCGAGCAGAAGCCCGCACATAAAAAGAAGACGGGCGGTCGTGGCAGGAAGACCTCTGTAATAAGTCTCATCGATGAATACGAAACGCCGGGAGTGACGGTTGCTCCGCGCGAAAGCGGCGTTCAGATGAGCTTTGATTTTGACTCCGAAAGCAGCTCACTTTCGGACAAGGATTGATTTTTAAGGAGCTTTATAAATGCTTTTATGGACGATTATAATAGTCATTTCCGTCGTGCTTGACTTTGTCACCAAACGTCTTGTCGCGGGTGGAATGGAGCTTTACGAGACGCGGACTGTCATCAAGGGCGTGTTCGAGCTTGAGTATATAAGAAACGAAGGCGCCGCATGGGGAATACTCAGCGATCACCGCTGGGTGTTCATGCTGATTACGGCGATTGCGATTGTCGTTTTGCCGATTATTCTTTATAAATACAGAAAGCTGCATTTCCTTTTCGGATTTTCGCTTTCGCTTATAATCGGCGGGGCGATAGGCAACATGATAGACCGTGTGTTTCTCGGATATGTTATAGACTTTATTTATCTGCCGTTTCTGAATGTTATTTTCGGGCCGAGCGGTTTTCCGAGGTTCAACATTGCGGACTGCTGTGCGGTTGTCGGCGTGATACTCATGTTTATTTACCTTGTGTTTATAGACAAGACGTTTTTTGCAGACGATAAGAAAAAGAAAACTCAGTCGGAGGAGACAAAAAATGACGAGACTTAACGTCGAACCGGATACGGAAGGTGTACGGCTCGACGTTTTCTTGTCAGAGGCGGACGAGATCACACGCTCCTATGCGCAGAAGCTCATCTCGGACGGGTGCGTGACTGTTTGCGGCAGAAAAGAAGAAAAAAATTACAAAATGCGGAGCGGGGACACGGTTGAGATTGAATATCCGCCGATGAAAACCTGCGAGGCGCAGGCAGAGAACATCCCGCTTGACATAATATATGAGGACGGCGACATAATCGTTGTAAACAAGCCGAGGGGGATGGTTGTTCATCCTGCGGTGGGGAATTACAGCGGGACGCTCGTCTCCGCTTTGCTTTATCATTGCGGCGGCTCGCTTTCCGGAATAGGCGGGGTTTTAAGACCCGGAATTGTCCATAGGATAGACAAGGATACGAGCGGGCTGCTCGTCGTTGCGAAAAACGACGCGGCGCATCTGTTTCTTTCGGAGGAGCTGAAAACGCACAGCATATCGAGGGTGTATCACGCCGTCGCGCTCGGAAAAATCGAGGAGGCGCGCACTGTGGACAAGCCCATCGGGCGCAACCCTTCGGACAGAAAGAAAATGGCGATAGTGACGGGCGGCAGGGAAGCGATAACGCATATAACGCCGATTGAAAACTTTGCTGCGGGACTTTGCTATGTGAAATGCGAGCTCGAAACGGGGCGCACGCACCAGATCCG
>DHMB01000088.1:6279-9071 GCA_002405565.1 Clostridiales bacterium UBA4653 | reverse complement strand
GCGGCGGCGCTTTCCGTCGGCGGGGAGGAAAAGCACAGGTTTATAAGCTCAATCGACAAGGACGGCAGAAAATCGCTCGATACATATCTGCGCCTTGCAAAAACAAAGGTCGCCGTGACGGACAAATTCGGGCTCGGTCATGAGCTTCTGCGGCTCATTCTCGCTTTTTCCCGCGAGCGCGGCGCTCATTGCACCGTGTTTCCCGACCCCGTCACTCCCGAATATCCCGAGGCGCTGTGGTTTGAAAAGGACAGAACGTATTATTTCATAGACCCCGAAGGTGACTCCGGATGTGAAAAACGCCTTAACATTATGCGATTTGTTTCAAGAAAGCGGCTTGCGACCGTCCGTGGGAAGCTGCGCTTTGCCGCAAGGTGCGGCGCGGCGCTTGAAGAGGGCGCGGTGAAATGCTTTATGCGCGCGGCGGACTGTCATGCGGAGCTTGAAGAGATATATTCCTCCGCCATGGATTTCCGCTTTGCGGATATGCTTTCGGAGAAGATTATTTCGGAAATTTTCGGTTGACGTTTTGCGAAAATGTAAATAATCGAAAATAACATTGAAATTTTTCCGGATGTGTGATAATATAATCAATAAGCTAAAAGGAAAAGTACGTTTTCCGTGAAATTAAAAATATCGGAGTGTTTATTGCAATGAGAAAAATAACAAAACTCATCTGCGCGGCGATGGCGGCTGTAATGCTTTTGCTTTCGCTCGCGTCGTGTACAAGAAAGCCCGGGCTTTACGCATGGTACGGAAAGGTGAAGGTCGACTATATCCTGAAACTGACCGTTGACGCCGGCGACGGAGAGAAAACGTATGACGTTCCGTTTGACGAATACAGAAATCTCTTCGTGTATTATCAGCCGCTCGTTTCCGACGTCATAAAGAAATCGGATGACTCTCAGCTGCTCGTCACGGATGACCAGAAGACCGCCGTTCTCAAGGAATATACGGAGGATGAGCTTTGCGAATATTATTCTCTTGTCGCAATCGCCGAAAAATACGGCTTTGCCATCACCGATGCGGACAGGGAAAAATTTCAGAGCGACTATGCCGCGAGAATCGAGCAGTTCAAATCGCAGATAAGCGATGAGGACAGAAAGAATTTCAGAGGCACGGATGACGAATACGCAAGATACCTCTATGAAAAAGTTGTCGAGAAGCTCGGCATGACGGATGAATATATCGAATATCTTTATTATAAGAACATACTCACAAAACGCATAAAGCAGGCGCTTCTGCCCGAGCTCCGCGCTTATACCGAGCAGAGCTATTATCATTTCAAGCAGGTTTATATCGAATATACAAAGGGCGATGACGCGCAGGAAAAAGCGGCTTATGAGAATATTCTCAAGGCTTATGAAGAGCTCCGCGGCGGCGCCTCCATGGATGACGTCATGACCAAATACAATCAGGGCGCATACGGCGGCGAATTTTATTTCGATTCTTACGGAAACATTGTTGCGTCGACCACAAGCGACTCTCTCGGTCAGACGACAACGGAAGCGATAAAAGCAATACCCGAGGGTAGCTACGGCGAAATAATGATGGGCGACGGCGAGGACGGAGAAGCGTATTTTGCGATAGTACAGCGCCTCGGCTTTGACGATACATTCATCTACGGTACCTCCGAAGAGGCGGAGGCTATGTTCAAATATGCTTATGTCGGCGCAACAAGCTATTCCGTAAACTACATGGTATACACGGACATTCTCGAAGCCTATAAGCAGAACATGAGAATTGAACCGTACAATGCAAAGGTATATAAGCTCGTAAGATATAAGACCGTATATTGACGGTCGGAGGAAGATTGAAAATGAAGGTATCTCTTGTAATTCCGATGTATAACGAAAGCTCCATAATCGACGGAGCGATAAAAACATTTTCGGAATATCTCAGATCGAAATATGAGGATTGGGAGCTGATATTCGTCGACGATGGCTCAAAGGACGGCTGCGGAGACGCTGTCAGAAAAGCGTCCGAAACGGAGCCGAGAATTCGCCTTGAGGGCTATCCGGACAACAGAGGCAAGGGTTGCGCCGTCAGAACCGGCATGCTTGCCGCGAAGGGCGATATAGTTGTTTTCACTGACTGCGACAACGCTTACGGCGAGGACGCCGTCGGCAGGATGATTGATATGTTTTCCGAAAGCAAGGCTGATATTATCATCGGCTCGCGTAACCTTTCAAAGGACGGCTATAAGGACTATACGTTTATTCGCAAGCTCGCTTCCAAAACGTATATAAAAGTAATAGGTATCGTTGCGGGATTCAAATTCTCGGACGCGCAGAGCGGAATAAAAGGCTTCCGAAGGGAAGCGGCACAGAAGGTCTTCCGCAATTGCGAGGTCGACCGTTTCGCGTTTGACCTTGAGGCGATAATGATTGCGCAGAAGGCAGGCTTTAAGATCGAGGAAATGCCGGTGACGATTATAAATCACCGCGAATCGAAGGTCAGAGTCCTGCGGGACGCTTTCAAAATGCTTTCCGACGTCCGCAAGATGAAAAAGCGAATCAAGAAAACGGAGCTTAAATAAAATCAAAATTAAAAGAGGAAAATCCGCAAGGGTTTTCCTCTTTTTGATTGATTTCGGAACGTAAACAAAAACAGAAGCGGAAAACCCACTCCTGTTTTCTGATGATGTAATTTGCAGAAACTTAATAACTGAAGTTTCTTTTGCCTGCTTTTCTTTTCAAAGAGCGTTCAAACAAAAACAGGAGCGGAAACCCCTCTCCTGTTTTCAGATGATGTAATTTTCAGAAACTTAATAACCGAAGTTTCTTTTGCCT
>DHMB01000088.1:0-6229 GCA_002405565.1 Clostridiales bacterium UBA4653 | reverse complement strand
TCTTTTCAAAGAAAAGTACGGTTCTTTTCAAAGAAAAGTATGGTCAGTCTGCGAAAACGGTGATCTTCTTCGCAAGAACCATTGTGATTATGTCACATACCAAGCATACAACATAAACAACTCTTACGATCCAATTGATAAATGCAGGAAGACCGATGCCGACGAAGGAAAGAATGAAAGCGATGAACGATACAAACAGTATCGCGCCGACAACCTTTGACGAAGTTTTCTTTCCGCCGAGTCTGTAAAGTCCGCCGAAGAGACCGTCAACAAAGATGACAAGCAAAAGCTGGGCAATCCACGGCAAATCAGAAAGTGTTTTTCTCATTATAAAACATCCCCTTAAAATTTTATTTGTGCAGAAAACACACATTGTGTGCAGAAAACACACCAATAGGTATTATATCACCGAAAAAGATTTTGTCAACCGGAATGGGCGAATTTTATCTCGAAACCATCACAACCGTAACATTTTCGCCGCCGTAATAGCGCAGCGAAGAGAGCAGCTTTGACGAAGGGTCGAAATATACGGCGGTCGTTGTTCCGTTGTCAGATGAAAGGGCACAGTAAAGCTCGCCGAGGCTGGGGGAAGAACAATACATGAGCTTCCTGTCGGGCTGTGATGTCGCCATAAATGAGGCGGGAGCGACCTTGTCAAGGGAGGAAACTACTGCCTGATAGACTTCCTTTGCGTTGCCGTAACCGTCGACGGCATAAATATAGAAGGTGCCGCGGCAGACGATATAAACATATTCTCTCTGAGTGCGCTTCCATGTGAAATACCAGAACATCCAGAGGAAGAACGGCAGAATCGCGATTACATACGGAATCTTTACGACAACCGTAAACAGAACGACATATCCGCCTGCAAAGATGATGTAAAACAGGGTGAGAAAGAGGCGCGTCAGCTTATCCTTCTGGGTCGGCTTTGCGGCGACGGCAAACTGCGAAAAATGCTCGTTTGCCTCCTCTTCTTCCTTGAACGGGATACCTTTATAAAGACTTTTGCTCATTTTCTTTTACCTCAGATCATTTTAAGAATTTCGTAGCTCTCCGAAAGGAAATCCTTCATTTCGTCGCCGGAGAGACGGCGGAAGGAAAGAGTTGCAAGACGATATATGCTCTTTGCGAGAATATCTGCCTTTTCATCGCCGGAGGAGAGCTTTTCTTCAAGCGACTTTATCAGCGGGCACGACGTGTTTACGGTCAGCACAGCTTTCTGCGGCATGGTCTTCGGGTCAATGCCGTATATTCTCATCATATCCTCAAAGCGACGGCTTTCTTCCGATGTGCCGAGCATTGCGGGAACATTTTCGTCATCCAGCTTTGCAAATTTGACCTCAAGCGTTTCGTCACCCGACGCTTTTACGAAAGCGGCTTTGACGACTTCGCTGTCGACGGCCTCCGCCTCTTTATCCGAAAGTGCGCCGGAAATGTCCGAATCGACGCGAAGGAATTTCAGCCCGTCGTTTTCGCGCTCAAGCATGGTGATGTACTGCGAATCTATAACGGTGTCAAGCACGCATACGCGGAATCCCTTTGCGCGGAACATTGAGATGTATTGTGCCTGCGCCGTTTTGTCTGTCGTGTAATAGACGGTTTTTTCGTGCGTTTCCTTGGCTTCTTCGAGATACTCCGAAAGGGTTACGCATTTGTCGTCCGTATCGCGGAAGAGAACGGCGTCTTTGACCTTTTCATTGAACTTTCTGTCCTTGAGACAGCCGTATTCGATGAAAGTTCTTATGTCGCTCCAGATTTTTTCATAAGCCTCGCGCTCGGTGTTTGCCATGGACGTCAGCTTGTCGGCGACTTTCTTTGAAATGTGCGCGCTTATCTTGCTGACGTATGCGCTGTTCTGAAGATAGCTTCTCGAAACGTTGAGCGGCAGGTCGGGGCAGTCAAGCACGCCGCAAAGCATGAGCATATATTCGGGAATGACCTCTTTTATGTTGTCTGCAACGAAAACCGAGTTATAATACAGCTTGACTTCGCCCTCAAGCGATTCAAACTCGCTGTCGATTCTCGGGAAATAGAGAATTCCCTTGAAGTTGAGAGGATAATCCGCGTTTATATGGATGTGGAAGAGCGGGTCGCGCTTGCCGGGAAATACCTTTGAATAGAACTCTTTATATTCCTCCTCGGTACATTCCGAGGGCGACTTCTGCCAGAGCGGGGACTTGTCGTTTATCGGCTTTTCCTCGTGCTCACACTCACATTCTTCGCCTTCGTCATGGTCGTGACCGCATTCGCATTTGTGCTCGTGCTCATCTTCGCCGTGAAGATAGATATCTTCTGTCATAAACGAGCAGTATTTCTGAAGAACGGCGAGAACGCGATGATAATCAAGATATTCCTCGCTGTCTGCGTTGATATGCATTATGACGTCTGTTCCGTGCGTTTCTCTTTCGCCTTCGGTTATCTCATATTCGCCGGATTCGGCGCACGTCCAATGGACGGAGGGCGAGTCTGTAAACGACTTTGTCACAACCTCAACCTTGTCTGCCGCCATAAACGCGGAATAGAAACCGAGACCGAAATGCCCGATTATGCCTGTTCCGCTTTCTTCGGAGCCTTCGTATTTCGAGATGAAGTCCATAGCGCCGGAGAGGGCAATGTTGCAGAGGTACTTTTTCAGCTCCTCTTCTGTCATTCCGATACCGTTGTCGGAAACGGTCAGCGTTTTTGCGTCTTTATCGACGGTTACGTCAACTCTGTAATTTTCAGAGGCGAAATTGGCTTCGCCTATCGAAGAGAGTCTGCGGAGCTTTGTGATGGCGTCCACGGAGTTTGAAACTATTTCGCGGAGGAAAATTTCCTTCTCCGAATAAAGCCACTTTTTTATAATGGGGAAGATATGCTCTGTCTGGACGGATATTCCGCCCTTTTCAATTTCGGACATAAATCATCATCCTTTCATTTTTTGATCCGAAAAATCGATCATATATTCGGGAAAATCCGCCCCTGCCTTTTGCGGGGGCGGATTTTGCTTTCTTATTTACCGGAATGTTCGCGCTTTTTGCGGTTATATTCCGAATTGGGGTTGACAAGCTCGCGCCAGTCAAGGTCGCCGCGGTCGATAGCCGTTATGATGAGCTCTGCCGTTGCGATGTTCGTCGCTATCGGGACGTTGTTTGCGTCGCACTTGCGGATGAGGGAGTTGTCGTTTGCGTCAAACTCATCGGCGGGGTCGTGGAAATATACGACGGCGTCGATTTCGTTATATTCAATACGCGAGGATATCTGCTGAACTCCGCCCTGTCTTCCGGGAAGCACATGCTCGATTACAAGCCCCGTCGCCTCGGAGATAAGTCTCCCCGTCATCTTTGTGGCGCAGAGATTGTGCTTTGCCAGAACGCCGCAATATGCAATGCAGAACTGGGTCATAAGCTCTTTTTTCGTGTCATTTGCTATCAACGCTATTTCCATACGGGAATTCTCCTTTCGCTTGCCTGCTTATTTAAGTGTTTTCAGTCTTCTTATCTTATAAAACAGCGGGACGTTTTCTCCCTCTGTGCGCGCGGCGATATTATCGAACGCGCGGGTTATGTTTCTGCTGTAAAGCTCGTCTGTCAGCTTGCCTTCGTCTCCTGCGCGGACGAGCTCGTAATCATAGGGAACCGCGCCTATCAGCTTTACGGCTGCGCCGTCGATTATGTCGATAAGGCGGAGCTTTTCCGTCGAAGCGCGCTTTCCCGTCACCTGGTTTATTATCAGCCGCAGATGCCGCACGCCTCTGTCATAGAGGAATGCCGCCGTTTTGTCCGCCGCGCGGACTGAAGCCCTTGTCGGCGAGGTGACGATATATGCCGTATCGGCAACGGAGGAGGCAAAAGCGAGCGGCTCGCCGATTCCTCCGGGGGTATCTATGAAAATGTAATCGTATTTTCCGCAATTCGCATAAGCGGAAACGGTGCGCCGGAACGAGAAAATGTTCATTCTCGTATCAAAATTGTACGGCGCCGCAATGAAGAACAGCTTGTCCGTCCGCCTGTCCGGCACGATGACCCTTTCCGGCGGAACCCTGCCGAGCACGGCGTCCGCGATATCGTAGACAACATCGTCCGAAAAGCCTGCAACGAGATCAAGGCAGCGGCTTCCGAAGTCGCAGTCGATCATCAACACGCTTTTTCCGCGCAGAGCAAGCGACATTGCAAGGTTTGCGCACACCGTCGACTTGCCGACGCCGCCCTTGCAGGAGGTGAAAAGAATTATCCTCGACGGACGGAATCCGTTTTCGGGCATAGGCGCACCCCTTTCATGTTCAAGATAGATTTATAATATCACAAAATATATTGTCTGTCAAGATTTTCTGCCCGCAACGATTGTCGAAAGTGTGCGGAAGGCTTCGTCTTCAAGCGGGGCGAGATCGACCTTCGCCTCCTCGCGTTCGACCTTCCAGAGCTCCGGTTTTGTTCTCGGATGGCGGGGGGTGAACACGGTGCAGCAGTCCTCAAAAGGCAGAATCGACGTATCAAACGTGCCGATTTTGCGTGAAATCTCGATGATTTCCTCTTTGTCCATTCCGATCAGCGGACGGAAAACGGGGCGGTGCGCCATAATGTTTGTAACGCCCAGCGCCTGCATTGTCTGGCTTGCGACCTGTCCGAGCGATTCTCCTGTGATTATCGCCTCGCATTTGTATTCCTCGGCAACTCTTTCCGCAATTCTCATCATAGAGCGACGGAGGAGCAGGGTGAAATAGTCCTCCTCGCAGTTGTCGCGGAGGAGCTCCTGTATTTTTGTCAGAGAAACGACGTGCAGATGAATTTCGCCGGTATAATCGGAGAGTATTTCCGCAAGATCGACGACCTTCTGCTTTGCGCGCTCGCTTGTATATGGGAAGCTCTCGAAATGCAGTCCCTCGATCAGCACGCCGCGCTTGCCCATCATATAGCCTGCGACGGGCGAATCGATACCGCCGGAGAGGAGAAGAAGTCCTCTGCCGTTGCTTCCCGTCGGCATTCCGCCGACAGCCCTTTCCTGTCCCGCGCAGAGATATGCGGCTTTATCGCGTATTTCCGCCCTGACGGTGACCTCGGGGTGATGAATGTCGACTTTTATCCTGCCGTTTGTCGCTTCAAGTATCGCCGCGCCGACCTCTGCTGCAATCTCGGGCGAGGTCATCGGGAAGGTCTTGTCCGAGCGCTTGCCCTCGACCTTGAACGTTTTGTAGCCTTCGAGATAGGGAATGAACGACGTTTTCGCCGTCTCGATAATCTTTTCGATGTCCTTTTCGGCTTCGATTGCCCTTGTCACAGCCGCAACGCCGAAAGTGTTTTTCGCGGCGGCATATGCGGAGTCGATATCGCAATTTTCGTCTGTCGGCTCGATATATACGGTGCTCTGCATATAGTAGACATTGAACTTGCCGTATGGAGCGATTCTTTTGCGTATTCTTTCGCGCAGAAGATTTTCAAAGTATGCGCGGTTTGCGCCTTTCAGGGTGATTTCGCCGTATTTACAAAGTATTATTTCACGCATGGCGGCGTTTCCTTTCGTTTTTCGGTTATTTTTTGCGGAATTTTTGAAAAAGTCTTTCAAATAATCTCCGTTTGTATTATAATGTACCTGTGTAACTCTGTGCCGAAGGGCACGGTAATATTATATAATAAATCTTCGCCGTATTCAATAGCAAATGCGAATGTTTTGTCGGCGAAAGGAGAATTTTATGAAATACAAGCACAGTATAATGGTTGCGGGGGAGAAGCTCTCGCTCTGCTCGGACGACGCTCCGGATTACGTTGAAAAGCTTGCAGGGGAGCTGACAAAGAGAATACATACTCTCATGCTTTCGGGCGCCGACGTCGACCTGACAAAGGCGTCGATTGTCTGCGCGCTCGATCTGCTCGACGAGAACGTAAAGCTCAAATCACTGCTCAAAGAGAAATCCAATGCAGACAAATAAAAAGCTGCCGGAGCTCCTGTCTCCCGCAGGGTCGCCGGAGGCTCTCCGCGCGGCAGTTGCCGGAGGGGCGGACGCCGTATATTTCGGCGCAAAGAGCTTTTCGGCAAGGAGCTTTGCGGAAAATTTTGATGAAGACGCAATAAAAAATGCCGTCCGCTACTGTCGTGCGCTCGGCGTAAAAACTTATATGACCGTCAACATCCAGCTTTCGGACAGAGAGCTCGGAGAGGCGGCAGAAACGATTTTCAGAGCCTACCGCTACGGCGTCGACGCTTTCATAGTTGCCGATGTCGGGCTTGCAAACTACGTTCATACGGTCTGCCC
>DHMB01000127.1 GCA_002405565.1 Clostridiales bacterium UBA4653 | reverse complement strand
CAAGTGCTTTTTTAATCTTTTTTCAAGTTTTTTGAGATTTTTTTCATATTGTCAGATTTCCGAGCACATCTTCGATCGGCTTCCTTATTATATATTCCGCGCAACCGTCATATGGGGTCGGCGTCATATTTATAATCACGAGATGTTCGCCCTCAAAAAGACCCACAAGAGACGCGGCAGGCTGAACCGTAAGCGATGTACCACCCACTATGAGCACATCCGCTTCCGAGATTGCTTCCTCTGCCCTGTCGATCGACTCGCCGTCAAGTCCCTCTCCGTAAAGAACGACGTCCGGACGGACGATTGCACCGCACTTCTCGCATTTCGGCACGCCGACGCTGTCAATCACATATGACAGCGGATAACTTTCGCCGCACCTGACGCAGTAGTTGCGCATTACGGAGCCATGCAGCTCAATTACATTTTCGCTTCCCGCAAGCTGGTGAAGTCCGTCGATATTCTGAGTTATGACGGCGGATAACTTCCCGCGGCGTTCAAGCTCGGCAAGCGCATAATGAGCGTCATTGGGACGCGCGTCCGGATAGATCATGTGCGACTTGTAATATTCAAAGAATTTTTCCGGCTTGCGGCGCAGATACTCTCCCGAAAGGATTGTTTCGGGACGTTCTCCGCTATAATTTTCGCCGTAAAGTCCGGCGCCGCCACGGAAATCGGGGATTCCGCTACCCGTGGACACGCCCGCTCCGCCGAAAAACACTATGTTTTCCGCATTTTCAATCATCTCCGAAAGAAAATCAAGCTCCATCAAATTCCCCTCTTTCCAAAACATTATGCGTCATCAGACATCCCATGCGGTCAACTCGTATTTATGATTTTCGTCTATCTTTCCAAGCAACTCATCGGCGTGCCAACATCTCATTTTGTTCGCCTGTATAAACTCGATTAGCTCTTTTCCGGATATGACGCATGATACCACAAGACGGCTTGACCCATATATCGCGCCGACCTTTTTTGCAAGATCAACCGCCGCGTCCAGAATTGCCCAACCGTAACCCACTGTGCAATGCAGATCGTCGTCAATACCTTCCACCGTCACTTCCCTTGTTCCCACATCGATATCGTCATCGTCAAAGTCGTCATCGTCAAAGTCGTCATCGTCAAAGTCATCAATATATTCAATGTAGTCCATTTTTAATCTCCATTCTGTGTTTACAATGTGCCTTTCAATAGTCAAATGTTGAACGCAGGGGCTTTCTGCCGGTCAGTAAAGCTTTTGCAGACAGCGACAGCCCCTTGCGTCTTTGCATACTTTTTCAGATCTTTTCAACGTCAAACCAGAGTGCGCGGAACTTTGTTCCGATCTCGCCCTCCTGGTGCCAGTGACCGAAGAACCATCTCTTGAATCTGACTTCATCCATGACCCAATCCAGAAATCCGGTAAGCTCTGAACCACGCGGGTCAGAATGTTCGCCCATGCGGGAAATGATACTTCTCGGAGCTGTATGAGTTATTATATAGTCAACCTTGTGTCCTGCCCCGCGCAGGTTTTTTGTTGCCTCAGCATATTCATCACCGTTCGGAAGCTCTTCTTTCCACCATGAAAGCCCCTCCGTTCTGTATTCCTTATCAATGCTGAAAGCACCCCCCATTGTGAAGAATTTCTTTCCTTCTATTTCAAATATCTGCCCTCTCATGAGATGAAAGATATTTTTTCTTATCCTGTGAACACGGCCCCCGTTCCATTCTTCCTCAGGATAAGCATATATTGCGGGAATATTATCATGGTTCCCGTCGCAGAAGCATATAGTATACGGTTTTTCGGAAAGTTCGTCAAGGAATTTATTTTCCTCATCGCTGCCCGAAAAAATATATCCGAAATCGCCGCAGACAATGACAGTGTCGTTAGCTCTGAAGCTTTCTTCTCTCGGCATTCCGAAAGGAGAAAATCTTGCCTGTTCTCCGTGTGTGTCGCCTGTTATGTATATCATTATTTTGTCCCTCCTGAAATCAAAAGTCTTTTGGTCAATTTTGCGATTGTGTTTTATGCCGTTTTGCTGAAAAGGTGAGTTCTAAGCCGTCCTAAGCTTCTGCAAATGCGCCCGAAGGCGCTAAGACCGCCCGTTGTTGGTATCCTTATAATTGACTGTAATTACCCCCTGTGTTTCCTCCTTTCAAATATTGCTTAAAACCGCGTCGGCGATTGCTTTCATTCCGTCAGACGAAGGATGAACTCCGTCCGCGCTGTCATACGGCTTCATTGCGCAAATGTCTATCGGTCGACAGCCATGCTTCAATGCACATTCGGAAATGACAGCGGAATATTCTTCCGTTGACCGCCTTGCGGCGTCCGACGGAGGATATCCGTCGCAAAGTCCGAGCGGCAACGTAAGGCACCATACCTCTGCCGAAGGATAGTTTTTTCTCACCTTTCCGAGCATTGTATCATAGGCGGAGGAAAATACGGAAAGGTCACCTTCCCCGCCCTCACATAGCGGATAAACCATTGCGCCGCGCCCTCTGTCATTTATGCCCATGAAAATCATAATGACATCGGGCGCACAGTCCCCCTCACTGAGCGCAGAGGTTCGTCCGTCACTGCAAGCATATGAATCATATTCGCTTTCGGGATAACGGCAAACCGTGCTTCCGGAAAACGAATTGTTTATAAGGAGCCTGCCTCCGAGAGCTTCAATGACCCGTCCCCACCATGTGTCCCGCAGATAATACACTCCGGTTTCATATCGCCTTGATGCGCTGTAATATGCGGCGTCCTCCGGCGTACTGTAGCCAAAAAGCGTGCTTATCGAATCGCCGAGCACGGAAAAGGTCTTGCCCTCATATGTATTCATTTCGGCTCCTTTCGGGTGATTTTCGCCTGTTGATATTTGGCAAAGCGTAATTTTTTAGTCATCTCCGTCCGCCGTGTCATCCGTGACGGGCTTGCTTGCCTTGAAATTATAAACGGAGGAAAGTTTTTCGATGATTTCAACCGTAGGGTCGATTGCACCGATAATCTCGCCCGCCCTGCGATATGCCATGGGCGACTCGTCCACCGTCGACTCATTTACCGACGTTGTGAAAACGCCTTCCATTTCGGCTCTGAATTCGTCAACCGAAATAACGCTTTTGGCGTCCGACCTTCTGAGAACGCGCCCCGAGCCGTGCGGCGCCGTGAAATTCCATTCGGGATTTCCCTTTCCGCGGCAAATGAGAGCTCCGTCCTTCATATTTATCGGAATGATAAGCGTCTCGCCCGCCTGCGCCGATACCGCGCCCTTGCGGAGAATCCTGTTTTCTGGATCTATATAGTTATGTATTGTCGTAAACGACGATACCGGGTGAAGTCCCATAGCCGAAATTATCGTCTCGCCCATATTCCTGCGGCTTTCCGCCGCATAGTCAACGGCGATCTTCATATCGTGGAGATACTCTGAAAGCAACATTCCGGAGAGAAAGCAATCTCCAATCGA
>DHMB01000118.1:9842-10017 GCA_002405565.1 Clostridiales bacterium UBA4653 | reverse complement strand
ATA
The DNA here is from genome assembly GCA_002405565.1 of Clostridiales bacterium UBA4653. Lineage (GTDB taxonomy): Bacteria > Bacillota > Clostridia > Oscillospirales > CAG-272 > CAG-841. Next base: position 10,014 of record DHMB01000118.1, on the reverse strand, counting down.
TATTCGCCCCAGTTATAGACATAGAGAGTCGTCGCCTCGCCGGAGACTGTTTCCTCTCCTTCATCGGATTTTCCGCATGACGTCATAAGAAAGGGCGTCGCAAGGAGCAGAACCGCAAAGAAAACGGAAATAATTTTTTTCATCATTTTGCACCTCCTGCCGTTTTCGGCTT
>DHMB01000118.1:9245-9791 GCA_002405565.1 Clostridiales bacterium UBA4653 | reverse complement strand
GCACCTCCTGCCGTTTTCGGCTTCTTCTTTCCGACAGAACCCGCAAAGTTGACGAGGAACAGCAGAATAAGTATCGCAAAGACCATAAGCGAGCAGAGCGCATACATACTGTATTTGACCTCGTGCGCCGTCTGGTTATAGATATAGAGCGGGAGGGTCTGGAAATCCGGGGATGAGACGAAATGGCTGATTACGAAGTCGTCGAGCGAGAGAGTAAAGCCGAGCATAAGTCCCGAGATTATTCCGGGGAGCACCATCGGAAGCTCAATTCTGAAAAACGTGCGCGCGGGTGTGCAACCGAGGTCGAGCGCCGCGTCGCATATCGAGCGGTCTATCTGCTTGAAACGGGGAAGTACGGAAAGGATGACATAGGGCAGAGAGAAGGTCGTATGCGCGATGAGCATCGTCGCTCTGCCGAATTTGATCGGTATAAACGGAACGGACATTGCCGCAACGAAGAGAAGCATCATCGAAACGCCTGTAACTATATCGGGGTTCATCATCGGGACGTTTGTTACAGACATGACAGCCGTTTTGATATGGCGG
>DHMB01000118.1:2822-9188 GCA_002405565.1 Clostridiales bacterium UBA4653 | reverse complement strand
GCTTATGCCGAAGGCGGCAAACGTGCCTATAACGGTTGCGATGAGAGATGACGAAACCGCAAGATAAAGCGAGTTTTTGAGCGCCGTGAGCGCGGTTGCGTCGCTGAAAAGCTCCTTATACCAATGGAGCGAGAAGGCGTCGAAATGGTTGAGCGAGCCTGCGCTGTTGAACGAGAAGATTATGACAACGAGGATCGGCGCATAGAGCAGGAGAAATATAAGAGGTATATATATTCTTGACAGTGTTTTCATACAATAATACCTCCTTCGCCTTCATTTTCATCCGTAAAGCGGTTCATGACCGCAACGGAGATGAGGATGAGTATCATCATGACGAGCGAAACCGCCGCGCCGATGTTATATGTGCTCTTGTTCTGGAAATGACGTTCGATAGTATCGCCGATGAGGTCAAAACTGCCGCCGCCGAGCTTCTGGGAAATATAGAATGTGCTTATCGAAGGGACGAAAACCATTGTTATTCCCGAAATAACGCCGGGGAGGGAGAGCGGGAAAGCGACCTTGAAAAGCGTTTTTGTTCCGCTGCAACCGAGGTCTGCCGCCGCTTCGAAATATCTCTTGTCGAGCTTTGAAAGCGTTGTGTATATCGGCAGAACCATATAAGGAAGAAAGTCATAAACCATGCCGAGGATAACGGCGCCGGACGTACCGACTATTTTAACCTTCGCAAGCCCGATCTGTTCAAGCAGGGAATTGAGAAGTCCGCCGTTATCGAGAATTGCCATAAGCGAATATGTTCTTATGAGAAGGCTTATCCACATGGGCAGCATAAGCAGCACGACAAGCACCTTCTGCGTTTTCGGTTTGAGCTGGGAGATGAAGAATGCGAGCGGGTACCCAATGAGGATACAGATCGCGGTCGCTATCAGCGCAAAGCAGACGGAAAGCAGGAAGATGTGCGCATAGCTTGAAAGCATTGTGATGTTGTCAAAGGTGAAGTTGCCGTATGTATCGGTGAACGCAAAGTAAGCGACGAATATCAGCGGAGCGACGACGAAGAGCAGTATCCAGACGATGTGCGGTACGGCGGCGAAATTTTCAAGAAAAGATCTTTTTCTCATTCCTCCTCCGCCTCCGTTTCGTCATCTTCCTCCTCCGTGCTTGCGTCGGAGAGCTCGTCGAATTCCTCGCTGTAAGAGGAATAGTCGCCGTACATATCCGAATATTCGGATTTTTCCATTATATGAATTGCGTCGGGCTCTATGAAAAGTCCGATTTCGGCGTTCGGAGCGCAATAGTCCGTCGTCTGTATCATCCATTTGAAGCCGCCGATATCGACGATTATCTCCCAGTGCACGCCCTTGAAGGTGACGGATGTGACAATGCCGCGGAGCATGCCCTTTTCAATCGGTACTATATCAACGTCCTCCGGACGGACAACGACGTCAACGGGGGTGTTCTTGCCGAAGCCCTTGTCGACGCAGTCGAAAACGTGACCGGAGAATTTGACCTTGAGGTCGTCGAGCATGGTGCCGTCCAGAATGTTTGATTCGCCGATGAAGTCCGCAACGAAGGCGTTTTTCGGCTCGTTATATATGTCGGTGGAGGTGCCGATCTGCTGGATTTCGCCGTCCGCCATAACGACGATTGTATCTGACATAGAGAGAGCTTCCTCCTGGTCGTGCGTAACGTAGATAAACGTTATGCCCGTCTGTTGCTGGATGTTTTTGAGCTCCTTCTGCATGTCCTTTCTGAGCTTTAAGTCAAGTGCGGCGAGGGGCTCGTCCAGAAGAAGAACCTTCGGATTGTTTACAAGCGCACGCGCGATTGCAACTCTCTGCTGCTGACCGCCGGAGAGAGTTGTAACGCTTCTTTTTTCAAAGCCCTTGAGGTTTACGAGAGCTATCATTTTTTCAACTCTCTCAACTATTTCTTTTTCGGGCGTGCGGTGTACGCGGAGTCCGAAGGCGATGTTTTCAAATACGTTCAGATGAGGAAACAGAGCGTATCTCTGAAAAACGGTATTGACATTACGTTTATAGGGGGGGAGGTCGTTTATCCTTTCGCCCATAAAGCATACGTCGCCCTCGTCGGGTTCAACAAAGCCGCCGATTATACGAAGCGTAGTCGTTTTGCCGCAGCCCGAGGGGCCCAGCAGGGTGATGAATTCCTTGTCATGAATGTCAAGGGAAAGATTTTTGAGTACGGTTTCGCCGTCAAAGCTTTTTGAAACATTTCTCAGCTCGATGATTTTAGTATTACGGTCCATTTCTGCTCCCACTTTTAATTATAAATTTTTGCTTTCGCAAATCTAAAAAAATGCACGAAAAACCGAGATTTTCCGTGCATTAAAAAGTGCCGTGAACAATATCAAAAAATATATTTTCGACCGGACGGAACCCCCATCCGAAATTCACAAGAGCATTATAGCAGATATATATATAAAATGCAATATTTTTTTGAAAAAAACTTAAAAAAATCGAAATTAGGCGAAAATAACGGAATTTAAGCCGATTTTTCCTCTGTTTTTCTCCGAAAAGCTCGTTTTTGGACGGTTATCCTCCGATTTGGACGGAAAAATCATCGCCGAAAGGCGAAAACTCACCCGTCACGGAAGGGACTTTGTCCATTGCGTTTTTCGCGGGAGCTTCAATGCGCAGAAGCTCGACGGTCATGTCGTCCGAGCGCTTGTTTTCCTTCTTTGCCCGAAGCATGATTTTCTCCGCCGTCAGAGCCAGGTCGTCCGTCATTTCCTTTGTCAGATAATCGCAGAGCCATGTGCTGTCAAGCTCCGGATCTCCGCAGATACCGTCGCTGACCATGACGATGACATCGCCCTTTTCAAGCTCGAATTCCGTCACCTCTGCGGAAATGTCCGAAAGAATACCGACGGGAAGCGTGCCGGAAGCGATTCTGAAAAGGTTTCCGCCGCGGACGATATACGAAGGCGCCGCGCCGCTCTTTATAAAGGAAGCCGTGCCCGTGTGCATGTCGATTTCAAGCAGGTCTATCGTCGCAAAACATTCCGCGCCGCGGTTTTTTAGGAACATATTCAGCATTTCAAGGGTCGTTGTCTTGTCGTTGCCGCAGGCGAGCATTTTTTCAAGAAACACACGGCACACGCGCGACGTAAGCGCGGCGGTCTCGCCGCTGCCCATGCCGTCGCAGATGAAGCAATAAAAACAGCCGTCGGCAGACTCCGTCACCGATACGCTGTCGCCGCAGACGCGCTCGCCGTCCTTTTCGGATTGCTTGCCCGCATATGAAACGTCGATACTCTTTGCGCCTTCAAGCGTCATTGCGGCGCACCCGCCCTGAACCGTATATTCCGGCGGAAGCAGGCGCACCCCGCAGACCTCCTCGCACAGCTTGCGTATCTCATCCGCCCCCATCGTGCCGGAAAGAAGGGAGGTGCCGGTCGCCACTATGTATTTTTTTCTGTCGCCGCAGACGACAACGTTTTCCGCGGAAATTCCCGCGCGGAGGAGCGCTTTTGCAAGTCTGTCCGAAAGGACGCGGTCGACGGGATATCCCGCGCCGCTCTGAGAAACAGCGTCCGACATAAGCTGGGACATCGTTCCGTAATCGAAGGCGAAAACGCTTGTCTTATCGAATTTTATAGCATATTCAATCATTTTTGACGCACGATGGTTTATCTCCTCGATTATCTCATCGCTTTTCGGGCATTTGCACCTTGTCAGCTCCGCAAGGCGTGACGGAGGAACCTTTCCCGCCGTCATCAGCTTTGAAACAAACCTTTCAAGGCGTGTGTCCGTGCCGACGGAGGACATATTCTTGCAGGGGCAGTCCATCGGGCAACCGACGCATTTCTCCGCCCACACCTGTCTGCACATTCCCGCAAGGGACGTTTCGTCCGGCTTGCGCATACGGTCGGAAATGTTTTTTATCACCTGTGAAAGCGACGCAAGCGCGCCGGACAGGAGCTTCAGCTTCATAATTCTTTCCTCCTCGCGTTTTTTGTCTGTGATGTCGCGGCAGAGCATTTCGGCAGAGCTTTCCTCAATCGGCACATATCGCGGCATTATTTTCAGTATTGACATTACGGTTATGACCGACGTGCCTATCAGCGCTTCCGGAAGAAATGAAAGCACCTTTTCAATCCCGCCGGATATTGCGCCGCAGGTCACGAGCGCGATAAGCGCGGCGGAAGAGGAGGCAACACAATTGACGGGGAAAAACAGTCCGCCGAAAAGTCCGAAAAGGGCAATCTCCGCAATGTCACCGCCACCGCAGGCGAGCGAAAGCATGAGCCCCGCGGCGCAACCCCTTGTCCATCCGCCGCAATATCCGCACCAGAGCGTCATGCCGAAGGCAAAGATGAGCGCCGGCGAGAGCGAGTGGAACGAGATTTCCGAGAGCGCCACAGTCACTCCGACCATAAGCAGCAGTCCTCCCGCCTCATATGCGGAGGGGAAGAAATATCGTCTGTCAAAAAGGGAGGCGAAGAGAAACGTCATTGCGCCTGCGGCACATGCGGAAAAAATTCCGCCGATGAGCCTGTATGTATCAAAACCGACGGAAAATACCGTCACGAGCGCGCCGCCGACCGACGCTATACACGCCGAAAGCACTCTTGTTGCGACGTCATCCGTCAGTCTGCCCGTTTTTGCAATCTCTTTTTTGCCGATGAAAAGCAGGCAGAAAAGCCAGCGCGCTGCCGCAATCATCACAGCCGCCGCGGAATATGTAAACGCGGGAACGGTCATCCCCGCGCCTCCGAAAATAAACCGGAGAACTATCCCGAGAGCCGCAAAGCCTGTCCCGGATGAAAGGGAAGCCGTCAGCGCGATGACAAACGGATATGTATCGAGAGGGCCCTTTGCCGATGAAAGGAGCAGTCCCAGAAGAACGGCTCCCGAAGCCCGCAGAACACGTATCAGCACTTTGCGCAGGTTGCTTTTTCCGTATTCTTCAATCGGCGGCGCGGCTGTCTTTCCGAATTTTCTGTTTTGCAAATAAATCACGTCCTTTGCTTTATTATACAATTATATAATAAAACAAAAACGCCCGAAATGCGTGTCGATATGCGGGTGGCGAAAAGCGTTTTATCTTTTTTCCTTTTGCCGCAAAGGCGCATTATGGGCGTTTTTATTCGGATTTATATATTATTTTGCCTGATTTTGACCTATGATTTTTATGCCGCAATGTCAAGGGAGGTTACTGTCTGTCCTGCGCTCAGCATGTTTTCTATCAGAATTCCGTATCCGGAGGTGGGGTCGGAGACGAGAACATGAGTTATCGCGCCGATGAGCTTTCCGTCCTGAATTATGGGACTGCCGGACATTCCCTGGATTATTCCGCCCGTTTTTTCAAGCAGGGCAGGGTCTGTGACGGTAACTGTGAAATTTTTCTGGCTGCCGCCTGTGTCTATCTTTGAAATTGTTATCTCATATTTCTTTCTGCCCTCACCGTCGACCGTGGTGAAAATATATGCCTGCCCTTCGTGGACGTCGTCCTTCTTTCCGACAGGGTATATCTCGTTTTCAAGCCCTTCGGGGACGGAGGAAAATATCCCCGTTATGCCCGAAAACGTGTTTGCCGTCAGTTTTCCGCTCTGTTTACCCGAGAAAAAGCCGTGAAGCTCGCCCGGGGAACCGCGCTTGCCCGCAGTTATTCCGGTCAGAATGACGTCCTGCGCCGTGCCCTCCGCCATCGGGAGGAGAGCGCCGCTTTCAGGGTCACAAATGCCGTGACCGAGTCCCGCAAAGGTGCCGTCCGAAGGATCTATGAATGTCACAGTGCCTATTCCCGACGCACTTTCCCTTATCCAAAGACCGAGCATTCGCTCGCCCTCGGAATCGGACATCGGGGCGACTGTTGTTGTCATTTCCCGCCCCGCGCGGAGATATTTTACTGTTACATTCCCTTCCGAGCCTTTGACTGCGTTTTGCAGTGACTCTGCGCCGTCAATCTTTGTTTCGTTTATATGGGTTATGACGTCGCCCCTGCGGAGCCCCGCGTCAAGCGCGGGAGAACGTTCGGCTTCGCTTATCGGACGCACGCCCGTTATGACAACGCCGTCTGTCCTGAAACGGATACCGAGAGGTGTTCCTGCGGCGATGAGCGAGTCACGGTTTGCGCCGGAGACGCTTATCGTCGAAAAAATCATTATAGCGGTCAAAAAAACAGTCAGCCTAAGTGCCGCTTTGTTTTTTGTCATTTTTCCGCTTTCCGGCGGAATGTTTTTTCATAAACGCTCCGCCGATTCGTTTATGCGGTACTTTTTTCGTACCGCTTTTAATTTGCGACGCACGGATTTTTTTATGCCCCGATTTTGTTTGAAAAGAAAAGTAAACATAATAAACTTTGTAAAAACAAAGCGAAAAGTCAGCACATGCGCGATTTTTTGATAAAAACTCCCTCCCTACTTTTCTTTGAAAAGAAAAG
>DHMB01000118.1:0-2769 GCA_002405565.1 Clostridiales bacterium UBA4653 | reverse complement strand
AAGAAACTTCAATAATTGTTTTGTGCAGGTTTTATATTTTTATCAAAAGGAGCAGTTTTCCGTTTCTTTTCGTTTTGTGCTCCGGGAAGAAAAGAAGACAAAAGAAGCTTCGATAATTGTTTTGCGCAAAATTTATATTTTTATATAAGGAAGAAAAATTTTTTTCCTTATATTATTTGCGCGTGCGCGATGACATGACAGCCAATCCGTCGCAGGCAAAAAAATACGGACTGCATTTCGCAGTCCGTATTTTGAAAACGATATTAAAGCTATCAGCCGCCGAGCTTAGCGGAGTTTACTTTCACGCCGGGGCCCATTGTGGAAGCAACAACACAGCTCTTGATGTACTGACCCTTTGCGGAAGCAGGTCTTGCTTTAACAACAGCGCCGACAAGAGCGTTGAAGTTGTCAAGAATCTTTTCCGCACCGAAGGAAGCCTTACCGATGGGGCAGTGGATGATGTTTGTCTTGTCGAGACGGTACTCGATCTTACCTGCCTTAGCTTCTGTAACAGCCTTGGCAACATCCGGTGTAACCGTGCCTGCCTTGGGGTTCGGCATGAGTCCCTTAGGGCCGAGAACCTTACCGAGACGGCCGATAACGCCCATCATGTCGGGAGTTGCGATAACAACGTCGAAATCAACCCAGTTTTCCTTTGTTATCTTTTCAACGTAATCCATACCGCCGACATAGTCTGCGCCTGCGGCTTTTGCAGCCTCATACTTGTCTTCCTTGCAGAAAACGAGTGTGCGTACTGTCTTACCTGTTCCGTGAGGAAGAACGATAGCGCCACGAACCTGCTGGTCTGCGTGACGGCTGTCGACGCCGAGACGGATGTGAAGTTCGATTGTTTCATCGAATTTAGCCTTGGAAGTCTGAACTACGAGAGCGACAGCTTCGTTTGCGTCGTAAAGCTTGGATTTGTCGATAAGCTTTGCGCTGTCCTGATATTTTTTACCCTTAAACATTTTAAGTCACTCTCCTTTCTCAGTCCTCGACAACAACGCCCATGGAGCGCGCTGTGCCGGCTATCATGCTCATTGCAGCTTCAAGAGATGCAGCCGTAAGGTCGGGCATCTTTGTTTCTGCGATTTTCTTTACCTGTTCTTTTGTTATCTTTGCAACCTTGTCCTTGTTGGGGCGGGCGGAAGCTGTTTCGATTCCGCAAGCCTTCTTTATAAGAACTGCAGCGGGCGGAGTCTTCGTGATGAAGGAGAAGGATCTGTCCGCATAGATTGTGATAACAACGGGGATGATAAGTCCCATATCGTTCTTTGTGCGTTCATTGAATTCCTTTGTGAACGCAGCGATGTTGACGCCGTGCTGACCGAGAGCCGGGCCGACAGGCGGCTGGGGAGTTGCTTTGCCTGCGGGCAACTGCAACTTTACAAATGCCATAATCTTTTTTGCCATAATTCTTTTACACCTCCGAATGTGGTTTCAATCGGGAGAACACAAAAATTTTTCTCCCTCCCACCATGCGTTCTGACGTGGCAACGTCAAAACGGAAAAACATAGATTATTTTCAGATTTTTTCAATGCTCTGGGCATCGAGTTCGACAGGGGTCTCACGTCCGAAAACGGAAGCGAGCACCGTGACGGTTTTGCAATCCGCAGATACAGCGGATATGGTACCCTCGAAGTTTGCCATGGGGCCGCTCTTGATTTTGACGCTGTCTCCGACGGCAAAGCTCGTTCTGACGGTTTTTGTATCGACGCCGAGTGCCTCAACTTCTGCGTCTGAAAGCGGAACCGGACGCGAACCCGGCCCGACGAAGCCCGTGGCTCCCGTAATATTTCTTACGATGTGCCATGTTTCGTCCGTCATCATCATTTTTACAAGAACGTAGCTGGGGAAGAGCTTTTCTTCCTTTGTCTTTGCCTCGCCGGAGGCGGTCGTCGTTTCAACCGTCGACGTGGGGACTATGACGTCGCTTATCATATCCTGTATTCCGCGATTTTCGATGAGCTTTTCGAGAGTGGTTTTGACCTTGTTTTCATAGCCCGAATAGGTATGAAGAATATACCATTTCAGTTCTGTGGAATGTTCATCCAGCATTTTAAGACTCCTTACTTACATCAACCTACAGGTTTGATGAGGTTTGCAAGGTTCTTGAGCGCGTCGATACCTTTGCTGAGACCGAAGTCAACGAGCATGAAGGCTGCGGCAAATACGATCATCGTTACGAGAACGACAGCCGAATTTCTGACGAGCTGCTGCTTTGTGGGCCAAACGAGTTTTTTGAACTCGGCGTTGTAATCCTTCCAGAATTTCGAGGTTTTTTCTCTGAAGGAAGGAACGAAAAGACGAAGGGCAAAGTAAACAACAACGAGGAGGACGATTATACCGATTGCGACGAGGAAGCTGACGTGCTCTGCAGCCCATGACTTCTTCGTTGTGTCGGTTGAGTCGTCGCCGGATGTTGTTCCGCCGGTCGTTGTGGTTGTACTTCCGTCGCCGGAGGTGGTGGTACCGTCGGCTTCCGTGCCGGACGTTGTTCCGTCTTCACCTACGGTTGTTGTCTCTCCCGCTGCCTCGGTTGTTGTGGCAGGGTCGGAGCTTGTTCCTTCATCCTCTGCGAAAACGCAAAGACTGAAAACGGAAACCATCATGACGAGCGCGATGAGCAGTGCCCAAATCTTTTTGAAATTGATTTTGCTTGTCATTTCAGTTCTCCTTACTTTGTTTCTCTGTGAAGCGTGTGTTTACGGCAGAACTTGCAATACTTGTTCATTTCAAGTCTGTCCGGATCGTTTTTCTTGTTTTTC
>DHMB01000091.1 GCA_002405565.1 Clostridiales bacterium UBA4653 | reverse complement strand
AGGACGAGGCAAACAGAATCTCTGCGGAAAACGTCGCTATAAAGACGTATTATCCCTCCGAAAAAGAGCTTGCGACCCTTGACTACCGCAGCAAGGGCGAGCTTGAAGGCAGGGTGAGAATTGTTGAGATAGAGGGAGTTGACCTTTGCGCCTGTTGTGCGCCGCACGTTGAAAGAACGGGCGAGGTCGGGATGATAAAAATTCTCGGATTCATTCATTATAAAGGCGGAATCCGTATCAGAATGAAATGTGGCTTTGACGCTCTTGACGACTTCAGGGACAGAATTTCAAGAGAGGAGCAGATATCCCGCCTGCTCTGCGTTCCTCAGGAGGAATCGGCGGATGCTGTCGCGGCGCTTTCCTCTGCCCTCTCGCAGGCAAAGCGCGACTGTTCCGAGGCGAAAAAACGGCTTGCGGAGGCGATTGCGGCGGGAATTGAAAGTCCGGAGAAAAACGTCTGCGTCGCCATAGATAATTTCGGCACGGAGGAGCTGAGGTACCTATGCAACCTGTGCGCCGGAAAATGCAGAGTTTTTGCCGCTTTATCTCCGGCGGACGGCGGATTTTCCGTTGTCTGCGTTTCAAAAAATGTGCCGCTGCGGCAATATGCAAAAATCATCTGCGAAAAAGGCAATGGCAAATGCGGCGGGAGCGACCTTATGCTGACAGGCAGGCTCACCGCCGATAAAGAAACAATCATCAGGCTTTTTGAGGAGGAAATTATATGATAGATCTGCTTGAAATCGAAAAATCGCTCGTTCTGCCGCACATCGTTGCCGGCGGAACAGCCGTCGACTTTACCATGGGCAACGGGCATGACACTCTCTGGCTCTCGCAGAATGTCGGCGCGGGCGGGAAAGTCTACGCCTTTGACATTCAGCAACAGGCGCTTTACAGCACCTCCCGCCTTCTTTCGGAAAACGGCGCGGAAAACGTAACGCTCATTCTGGACTCTCACGCAAACGTCAGAAATTATGTAAAAGAGCCGATATGCGTCGGGATGTTCAATCTCGGTTATCTTCCGGGCGGCGACAAAAGCATAACGACAAAGCACGAATCGTCCATCGCCGCGATAATCGCCGGCACGGAGCTTCTCGCCCCGAACGGCGCGCTTCTCATAGCCGTTTACCCCGGTCACGCCGAGGGGACAATCGAGGGTAATGCCGTCCGCGAGTTGCTCTCCTCATATGACAGAAAGAAAATCTGCTGCTCGGAATTTCATATCGTCAATTCGCCCTCGTCGCCGTTTTTCTATCTCGTTGAGAAAAAGTGAGGCGCGGCATGGGAAAGCAACATCTTCTCATCAGCCTGTGCCTTCTCGGCGAGCCCTGCCGTTATGACGGAAAAAGCGTCCCGATGAGCGGAGAGGTCATCGAAAGGCTGAAAGAAAAATATATTCTCGTCCCTGTCTGCCCCGAACAGGAGGGCGGACTGCCGACGCCGAGAATCCCCGCGGAAAGAAATGGCGAGCTGGTCGTCCGTCGGGACGGTATCGACGTTACGGCAGAATACGCAAAGGGCGCAGAGGCCGCTCTTTCGCTCTGCCGAAAGCATAATATCTCAATCGCCCTTATGAAAGCGAAAAGCCCCTCCTGCGGCGCGGGACGTATATACGACGGCACCTTTTCCGGCACGCTCACAGCCGGAGACGGGGTAACCGCCGCGCTTCTCTCCGAAAACGGAATAAAGGTCTATACGGAAAACGACATAAATTCGCTTATTTAGAGAATTTTCGTCAAAATTCTCCAAACAGTTTAATCCGCTCAGAAATTATATATCGTTTCGCCAAATTGCGTAGTTGACGGCGGCGCGAAGCGGCTATATAATTGAGGCAGAACAAAAAACTGTCAGCCCTGCAATTCAAAAGAAAACAGGGCTTTTTAAGGAGAACAATTATGATACAAGTTCGTTGCAGTCTGGGGCACCAAGACCTCCAATACGGATGGACAAGCGGCCATAATTCAGTTGGCGGCATAGGGCTTCAGCTGACATTCAAAAACATGAGCGAAAAAACTATAAAGTATATTTACTTTTATTTTTTTGCTTATAATGCCGTCGGTGATGTGCAGGAATGCTCAACAACAGGGAAAGTTAAAGCATGTCTCAAGTACACAGGGCCGCTGGAACCGGAAAAGGTTGCTCGCAACACTTGGGATTGTGTGTGGTATAACTCCACCATATCAACCTGTGCGCTTGCAGAAGTCGAAATCGAATATATGGACGGAAGCACGGAGCAAATAGACGGTGCAAAAGTTCAGCGATATGAGCCGGAACCAAGTGGGTGTATGTACAATTTCGCTCAGACCTCTGGTCTTTCGATTTTCTCGTTTTTAATGCCTCCCATAGGGTTTATGCTGTATCATTTGTACAAAGACAAAGAACCGAAAAAAGCAGAATGCATAAAAGATCCTGCATACAAAGGATTGCTTATCTGGGGGGTTATCTTAGTAGTCTTTCTTTTAATAAGCTTGGGAAAACTAATAAACGAATGAACCGTAATCGGACTCTGCAGGCGACGCCGTTTTATTTACTTGCCATCAGCCCGACGCTTGTCAAATGGTTCGGCAAAAAGAGCCGGCTTTAGAAAATGTGGAGGAAAAAGCTCGACAAAATGGTCAGAAATCTCAATGAAGAAGGCGTGGAGGATACGCCGTACAGCGACCTCCCGTGGTAACATCATAAAACAAAAGCCCTGTCTTGCGGCAGGGCTTTTGTTGTTTTATTTTACTTGTTCTTCTTTCTCATGAAGCCAATCGTCGTTATAAATGCCGCGCATATGACAACTATCACAATGCAAAGGGCAATTATCAGCGTGTTTTTGCTGCTGTCATCGTCCGAAGGGTTTGTGGCGCCTGTCGTCGACGTCTGCGGTATCTCCTGCGAGGTTGTATTCTTTACGGAGGTCGACGTTGTTGTGACAGTCGTTTCGGTCGAGGTTGTCGTTGTCGTGTCTGTCGGCGATGTGGTCACAGTCGTGACGGTCGTCTCCGTGCCCTTTGAAGTTGTTGTCGTCGTTGTCTCTTCCTTCTCCCATTTTGCATAGAGAGTGATGTCTGTGCTTGTGTCCGTTCTGACGGTGCTCATGTCATAGGCTTTTGTGAGCTCTGCGTCCGTATACCATCCGACAAAGCGATAGCCTTCCTTTTTCATTTCAAAGTCATATGAAATGGGCTTGCCCGCCTGACACTTTATGACGATGGGGGCTTCGCCCGCGGTTATGTTCCTGTACATATTGCAGAGATAATAATCGCGCGCCGCGCCGACAACAAACGTGCCGACATCCGAATATCCCGTGCCGCTCGCCGTCTTTGCGAAGGTTCTGAAATAATATCTCGCGCCGACTTCAAGATTTTCAAAGCGCGCAAAGAAGTTCTTTCCGCCGTCCGCAACCGAGTTTATAACAGTGCCGTTCTTTTCCGTGGGGTTTGAATCCTTTGAAAGAATAACTCCGCAACCTTCGAGCGTTTCGCCGAACTCCCTGTAAATATTGCCTGTTACCGTCGCGGCGTTGCCTTCGATAACCGTGCACTTGCCCGTGAGCAAGGGGAGATAAACATACTGACTTCTCTCAATCTTTATCCGGACAGAATCATTCTTTTCGCTGACGACTTCTATATGAAGGTTATATCCCTTTCTGGAATCCCAGCCGGTGGGATAGGAGTTGAGCGAAATGCTCTCCGATGACGCTCCGCAGAAGTTTGAGGAGTCGAAAACGGAGGTCGACTTATCGCTTGAAATATAATAGAAGGGGTTTTCCGCGGAAACGGTGTCAAGTCTGTTTCCGAGCTGATTCCATCCCGTTCTGACAAGCGGAACGATACCGGGGTCGTGTCTCGGGCCGTCAACGGCGACAGACGTGCACGAATAGCCGGATTTATATTTTGTCGAGTTTATTCCCTCGTCTATATGCCACACCATGATTCCGCCTGCGGCTGAGCCCGTTGCGGAATACTTGTCAAAGCCTTCGCGGACGCGAAGCTCGACAAGGAAATATTCGTCGGGGTCGGGCGTGGGTATGCGGATGATATCGTATTTGCCGGACTTTGTCGAATAAATGGTGAATTCGCCGTCGCTGTCTATCGTTGTGTATGTGGAAAGTCCTGTTTTTATTCTTGTGTAAGGGTCGAGATATGAAGGGGTCTTGCCGCCGTCGAGCTTATAGCCGTCGCAGAGGAGCGAAAGGTTATATGCAAGCGGCCAACCGTCAACCGTTGTGCTCTTTCCTGTCTCGTCGATACCGCTGTTACCGGTATTTGCGCCGCCCATAAGGCACGCAAGCTGATAAACAATCTCGCCGACGCTCGTCTGCACGCCGGGCGTTGAATATTCCGTCGTTGAAGCAATGTTATGACTTCCGTTCGACGTTATTTTTATGTTGCTGTATTCAAAATCGCTCTTGCACAGATCCTTTACGGACGGGAAATGAATGTCGTCCGGAATTTCGGTTTCTTCCGTGATAAGGGTCTCGTCGCAACCCGGGTTTATAACGACAATGCGGAGCTCATAAGGAGCGACCTTTCCGTCGCCGTTTCTGTCAAACTTTGAAAAGTCGACATAAGCGCTCGCAAGATCAACCGCCTGGTCGATCATTCTGAGTCGGTACATTTTGTTCACGGCGCTGTCCGTCGTTCCGCGCGATCTCGGATGTTTGCCGTTTATCGTGACGGAAACAATGCCGTCAGCCGAAACGCCGGCTTCCTCTTTTTTGTCTATTGTTGCGGGGATGTATTTGAATTTTCCGCATGATATTTCGGAAAAATAATCGGCAACCGAGCCAGTTCCGTTCCCGAAAAAGGTCTCATACCAATCGGAAACCGTGGTCTTTGCCCATTGTTCTCCGTAATTCTTTGAGGCTTCGTCGGCAAAGAGCTTGCCGGAATTGCCTGCGTCGAAATCGTTCTGCCCGTTTCCGTTGGCGTCAAAATTGGCTATTATGACAAGCAGGGGGACCTGCTCCGTCTGAGCTTTTTCGTCGACGGCAAAAACATAAACCGCGGCAGGAACAAGCATGCCGATTGCAAGCAGAGAAGCAATCACTATCGCGCATATCTTAGTAATTTTTAATTTATTCACAAAGCTATCCTCCAATCATTTGTTTTTATATTCTTATTTTATCGTGTCGGGCGCAAAAAGTCAATATACACAATGTACAAACTGTCGCATTATGACGCGGTTTTGCGACGTTTTTCTCACCCGCAAACGAGCTTTTCAAGCTCATCCACGTTCTTTGCAAACTCGTCTGCACCCGCCTCCGAAAGCTCCTCTTCCCCTCCGTATCCGTAGGTTACGCCGATCGTCCTCATGCCGAATTTCTTCCCGCCGAGGATATCATATTTTCTGTCCCCAACCATAACCGCATGGGAAGGGTCTATCCCGCAACTTTCAATCGCATACGAAATGACGTCCTCCTTTTCCGGTCGGCTCTCCGAAAGCGTGTTCCCGGCGACAAAGAAAAAATATTTTCTTATGTCGAAATGAATAAGTATCCTCTCCGAATAGACGTCCGGCTTTGACGTCGCAAGGACGATTTTCGTCCCGCTGTCGCGCAGGCGTGACAGAAGCTCCTTAATCCCCGGATAGATTTCGTTTTCAAAAAGCCCCGTTTCCGAAAATCTCTCCCGATAATATCCGACGGCGCGCACCGCCTCTTCCTCCGTAAATCCGCAATATTCCCTGAACGAATACACAAGCGGCGGGCCTATGAATTTATAAAGCGCTTCCCGCGGAGGGGGCGTCACGCCCGATTTTTCAAGCGCATATATGACGCTGTTCGTTATGCCGATGGCGGGGTCTGTCAGCGTTCCGTCAAGGTCAAAAAGCACATATTCATATTTCATTTCCGTGTTTCTCCGTTATTTTATACGTTTGTATTACTCATCGGAAAGCCTTGCACAGACAGGCTTTTTCGGTTTTCGTCGCGAGCAGAGATTCCCTTCCGAGCCATCACGGACTACTCTCTTCTCCGCGCCTAAAAAATCCGCGCCCCGTGAAAATCGCCTCCTCGCCGAAGCAAAGCCCCCTTCCGGGCAGTCGGCACATGGAAACAATTTCCTTTTATATTCTTTCCGATTATTTCGCTTTTCAATCATTTTATCATAGCTTTTTGTTTCTTTCAATACTTTCTCCGTCGCAGTCGTGAAAAATATCATAAGCGGTATTGACATTTCCGATTTTGCGGAGTATGATTAGTTATACTCGTTATACTTGTTATACTTGAAAGGAGAAAAACATGGCACCTGAAGGAAAATATCTGTTCGGCGTTGCAAAGGTCGGACAAAAGGGTCAGATAGTGATTCCGAAAGAAGCGCGTGAAGTCTTCGGCATTGCCCCCGGAGACACGCTCGCCGTGCTCGGCGATATAAATCAGGGCATAGGAATTGTGAAGGTCAGCGATTACGAAGCCTTCCGCAAAATGCTGCTCGGGGGTGAAGAAAAATGACAGAAGCGATAAAAACCGTAGCGCTGACAAAAAAATACGGCGAGAAAACAGCCGTAAACTCCCTTGACCTCACCGTTCATAAGGGAGAGCTCTTTTCCCTTCTCGGAGTGAACGGCGCAGGCAAAACAACAACTATAAAAATGCTTTCGTGTCTCACAGCGCCCACATCCGGCGACGCTTTTCTGCTCGGCGACAGCATTGTTTCGTCGCCTGCGAAGGTCAAGGCAAAAACGAACGTTTCCCCGCAGGAAACAGCCGTCGCACGCAATCTCTCGGTTTATGAAAACCTCATTTTTGCCGCGGGAATCTATGGCTTTGACAAAGCAAAGTCAATCGCCTCGGCGGACAAAATGATGAAGGATTTTGCCCTTTCGGACGTTGCAAAGTCCAAAGCAAAAACGCTTTCCGGTGGCTATGCCAGAAGGCTCAGCATTGCAATGGCGCTGATAAGCAGTCCCGAAATACTCTTCCTCGACGAGCCGACCCTCGGGCTTGACGTCATCGCGCGCCGCGCCCTCTGGGATGTGATAACCTCGCTCAAAGGCAAGACAACCGTCATTCTGACAACCCATTACATGGAGGAAGCCGAAGCCCTTTCGGACAGAATCGGCATTATGGCAGGCGGTCATCTGTGCGCCGTCGGCACGGCGGAAGAGCTGATTGCAAAGAGCGGCGCAAAGAATTTTGAAGAAGCGTTCATTTCCATAGTAAAGGAGGCGTCCGTATGAGAATGATGGTTTTTGCAAAGCGTAACACAAAAGAAATCCTCCGCGACCCGCTGACGCTCTTTTTCGGTGCGGCATTCCCAGTTATTCTTCTCCTTCTCCTCTGGATGATAGGCAGAAACATTCCGCAGGGTCAGGGGCCCGACACGTTTGTGATTGAAAAGCTCGCTCCGGGCATTGCTCTTTTCGGTCTGACTTTTATCACGCTGTTTTCCGCTCTCCTCGTTTCAAAAGACCGCGGCGACAGTCTTATGCTCCGCCTTATGACCTCCCCCATGACGGCGTCCGATTTTGTTTTCGGTTACACGCTGCCGCTCATTCCTCTGGCAATAATCCAGATACTTATCGTCTTTGCGGTGTCTGTCCCCATGGGGCTCAGACTTTCGGCAGATATACTTCTTTCGATTGTGACTCTCATCCCCGCGGCGATACTTTTCATCGGTATCGGACTGCTTTTCGGAACAATTCTCAATGAAAAGCAGGTCGGCGGTATCTGCGGCGCCCTCATGACCAACCTCTGCGCATGGCTCAGCGGTATATGGTTTGACGTTGCCGCTGTCGGCAAATGGTTTGAGACGATAGCAAAGGCGTTGCCCTTCTCGCATGCCGTCAACGCCGCACGTTATGCCGCCGCAGGCGAATACGCAAGCATTATGCCGGAGCTTATCTGGGTCATTGCTTATGCGGTTGTCATCTCGGCGCTCGCGGTCATTCTCTTTTCAGGAAAGCTCCGCTCCAAAAACACCTGACCTTCTTTTCTTCGAGAAGAAAAGAAGGCAAAAGAAGCTTTAGCTATTGGTTTGAACAAACTTTATAAAAAACAAACAGAGATGACTTTTCATCTCTGTTTTTGTTTTGTTGTACTTGAAAAGCAAGCAAAAGAAACTTTAATAATTGGTCTGTGCGAACTTTATATTCTCATAAAAAGGGGCGGTCTTCCGCTCCTTTTCACTCTCTCCTTTTGTGAAATTTGCAAGCGGTGCGGAGCACGCTTGCAAAATTCGCCGAGAGGAGAATGTAAGAAACCGAAACACGGTGGAAAAATTGCTCCTTCAGTCACGACTTCGTCGTGCCAGCTCCCTCAAAGAGGGAGCCTTAAAAACTTTTGATTTTCCCCGTCCCCGCAGGAACAAAAGCCCCGCACAATTAAAAACATTTTAAGATCCGAACCGATACTTCCGCCTTTGCACGGGTAAAGCTGACGCGGCATGAAAGCCCCGCCTTGAACTTTTACAGGTGGTCTTTCAGGAGGATGTGCCTCCTGAATTGCTTTCTTTCGTACTTTCTTTTCAAAAAAGAAAGTACATAATGTAGCGGCGTTTGCGAAAAACTCCCCTCTTGATGATACCTGCTTGTCTCACTTTGCAAAATCCTTCCGTCGAAGAGGAAGGCAAATGTCTCCCGTTCCCGCAGGCACAAAAGCCACGCTCAAACCATAATAACTCCGCGCCGCAGGCGCACCTCTTCTCTTCAGAAACTTGTCAAGATAAATAGACAAATTAAAGAGTTAATTTTTCAAAACATTCATTCGGAGTAAGGTAACCGATACCCGAATGTAATCTATCAGAGTTATAGTAAAACTCAAAATATTTCAC
>DHMB01000162.1 GCA_002405565.1 Clostridiales bacterium UBA4653 | reverse complement strand
CTTTTCAAAGAAAAGTAGGTCAGCCGAAGATTTCGAGGATTTTGAAGCGGAGCTTGTATTTTACCTTGTCGTTGCCTGTGAGAAGCTCGATCTGATCGGAGGAAAAGCCTGTTTTTATGAGCGCGGCGTCGACGGTTGCCGTGCCTTTGGAAAGCTGGGGATAAAGCACGCACCACCAGTTGTGCCCCTCGGCTTTACCGATCTTGATTTTGAGCGACGTATATGTTCCGGCTGGGAGACGGATATTTTCCGCGTTTTTGCTCGGATAATATTCGCTTGAAAGTACGACCTCTGTTTTTGCGTCCGAGCCGAGGCTTGCAAGCACGTCATCGGCAAATTTTCTTATTTCGTCAACATTCTCGCCGATAATGCGGGCGGCTTCGCCTGCGGTTTCCGCATTTTCGGAAAGGCGGGAGATGTAACCTGTAATTTCGTCCCGCAGGGACAGCTTTATCAGCTGATCGGCTGCGTCATCCGATTCGGCAATGATATGCAGACGGACGGTGTCATTATAAATATTGCTGTTTTCAAGAGGGATAAAAGAGCATATCATGCATACGCAGAGGACGAGGGATGTAAATATGGCGATGAATTTCATTTGATTTTCTCCTTTGGATTATGTAATTTGTTTTTTATATTCTTGCCGACGTTTTTTCGCTTTATTCATTTACAAAAAAATCCCCGAAGGAAATCTTCGGGGATCTTTTTATTAAAGGTAGAGATAGGTTATATCTTACTTTGTTTTGATCGAATTCTCGTAAGACTCGATCATCTTCTTAACCATCTGACCGCCAACGGAACCGGCCTGTTTAGCTGTGAGGTCACCGTTGTAGCCCTGCTTAAGATTTACGCCAACTTCGCCTGCAGCTTCCATCTTGAATCTGCTGAGAGCTTCCTTAGCTTCGGGAACGAGAGATTTATTGCTTGCCATCTTTAATGTTCTCCTGATAATATTAGTTGTTTTTCGGCATTTTCATATTGCGCGTCCGAAGACATCGCCCTTTGAAACGCCTCTTTTCGGACGCTGCAATCACTTGCTTTGTCCGCTATTATTATTTTCTGCTTATGTGTTTTTATAAGTGGGAATTTTTGACGATTGAAAACAATGCGTTTGCAAAGCTGTGCCCCGCCTTTGCAGTCGCAAAGGCAGGGCTTCATTATTTTATTATTTTATAAGTCCGCTTTCCCGGAGAAGAAGCTCGACATCCGTTCCTTTGACCTTTTTCATAACGACTTTGAGCAATTCCTTTTCGCCGAAGCTGAGCTTTACGTCTGTTATCGGCTTTTTGTCTATTGCGTAATAGCAGGCGCGGAGAAGCTCGCGGACGTCATATTTGCTGCCCCATACCTCCGGCACGCCACGATCGACGTCGAGAAGGGTATAAACCGCTTCCATGCCCGTGCGGATTGAATATTCCGTTGTGAAGATGGTGTCGCGGGGAGTTTTCGCAAACTGACCGAGGAACGCAAAGTTGACGGCGCCGTCCGGAACAACCTTCGGTCTGTCAGATTCCTTTCTCGGCTGGAAGAACGCATTTATATAAGGCATATAGCAGGTTGTTGTGTTGCAGGCATTCTTTGCAAGCTCTTCGATTCTGTCATCCGGTACGCCGATGTGATAGAGCCATTCGCGGCAGACTTCCTCGCCCGTGCAATCTCTCATAGCCTTCTTTACATAGTTGCCTTCCTTGTTTGTGTTGAGAGAATAAAGCCATACGAGCACAGTGTTTCTGTCCTGCGCGCGGAACTGCGGCTGACGGTTTATCGTCCAGGAGAGATACCAGTTGTCTGTGCTGTCCTTTACGGTGACAATGCCGCCCGTTGTGACCTTTCCTTCGCGCGGGTCACGCTTGCAGACGTTCATTATGTGACGGATTACTTCCTCGTCCGACGTCTGAACGGTTGCGCTCATCCAGTTTGTTGCGTCTGTGTCGCTGCAGAATGCGTCGGGATTGCCGAACTCGCCGTGCTGTGCCTGAGCGGCGATCGCCTTCCACATATCCCATGACTCGCCCTTGCCGTTTTTGATTCCGGAAAGATCGGGAGCGTGAGTCTGATCGCCGTAGCAGGAGGTGTCTGTGCAACAGCCGTTTGTGATGAATACGAGGTCATCCTCTATGAGGTCGATCGTCTGTCTTTCGCCGTCTTTTTCATAAACGATCTGCTTTGCGACTTTCTTTTCGCCCTCGGTTTCGATTATAACGTTTTTGACGTCAATACCGTATTCAATCTTCACGCCGTGACTCTCAAGATATTTCACAAGCGGAAGAATCATGCTTTCGTACTGATTGTACTTTGTAAAGCGGAGTGCGCTGAAATCGGGAAGTCCGTCGATATGATGAACGTATCTGCAAAGATAACGCTTCATTTCGAGCGCGCTTGACCAACGCTGGAAAGCGAACATCGTCTGCCAATAGAGCCAGAAGTTCGTCTGCCAGAACGATTCGGGAAGCACCTCGGAAATCTTCTTGTCTTCAAGATCCTTTTCGGGCGTGATGAAGAGCTTTGAAAGTGCCATTGCGGATTCCTTGTCAAGGGCGAATTTTTTGTCTGTGTGAGCGTC
Source organism: Clostridiales bacterium UBA4653 (assembly GCA_002405565.1). Classification (GTDB taxonomy): domain Bacteria; phylum Bacillota; class Clostridia; order Oscillospirales; family CAG-272; genus CAG-841. Next base: position 5,158 of record DHMB01000162.1, on the reverse strand, counting down.
CTCGCCGCGGTTTACCGTCGCGCGGCAAAGGGAATAGTTCGGGTCGTGCTTGTTGAGCCAATAATATTCGTCAAGCACGGATACTCCGGGCGTTTCAATCGACGGTACGTCTCTGAACATATCCCACATACATTCGAAATGGTTGTCCATTTCTCTGCCGCCGCGCATGAAGAATCCCTTTGTTATATCCTTGCGACCGTCGCAGCTGCCGCCCGCAAGATCGAGCTTTTCAAGAAGATGAATGTGTTCGCCCTTGACCTGACCGTCACGGACGAGATAGAACGCCGCGGAAAGTCCGGCAAGACCGGTGCCGATTATATAAGCCGATTTTTTATCGGCGTCCTTCGGCTTTTCGGGGCGCGCGAATGATTCATAAGTTCCTGCTGAATAATACATGATTTTAACCTCCTCGGTGGTTTGTTTTTTTATTTTGTGACTTTATTATACCCGCTCCGCGAGGTTTTACAATAGACAGAAAAACTCCCCTGACAGAATTTCAATCAGGGGAGGATGAAGTGTATAAAATTTTATCAGACTGTCCCAAATGATAAAAATCAGACCTTGAACCGTCCGAGTGCGGATGAGATTGACCCTTTTATAAGAGTTGCCAGCTTTTCGACTATAACCTCCGGCTCGCCTCGCATATCGTTTTTTATCCAGTCCAGCATTATGCCGATGAAAACATATGAATATACCTGCGCGATAAAGTCCTTGTCCTCATCGCGGACGGTCATATGGGCGGACTCTTCGTTTATAACGCCGCGCACGAGCGAGTCGACAAGCGGCGAAAGAAATTTTTCAACCTGCTCCTGATGAACGCAACGGTAAACATTCATTATAAACGGTTTGTTTTTGCGCACGGCGTCAAATATCTGCAAAAGTCCCTGCTGCCATGTGTCATATGTTTTCTTTTCTTCAAGCGCCTTGCGTGCGTCCTCCATGCATGACCATTCGACAAGGTCATATATGTCCTTGAAATGATAATAAAACGTCATGCGGTTTATCCCGCAATCCTCGGCGATATCGTTTATCGTTATTTTTGTCAGCGGTTTTTTGAGAAGGAGATTTTTGAGCGACTGTTCGAGCGCGCGCTTTGTTATCTGCGACATATTTTCCACCTCCGTTTGCGGTATATATGAATTGTATCATATGTGACGGAAAAAATCAACAGTGGCATGAAGGACTGTTTTTCCGAAGTAAATGCGGTGATTATACTTTATAAGATCGGGGCAAAGCAGAAAACGCCGAGCACCGCGGCACCGGCAAAAAGAACGACAAGAATCGCAGTGCGTATTCTTACATTCGGCATGACGAAGTCATAAGCGTTTTCAATGCTTCTGTTCCAAGGCCAAAGCAGGTTTCCGGCGACAATTGCAATCGATATGGGCAGGATATTGTTTATCGCGATATAGGCGAGCGCATAGAGAATCGTCATGAAACCGTTCCAAGCCCACAGCGAAAACCAAACACCGCTCAAAGCCAGATATGTAATTTCCAAAGTGGTCACGTGGACAAAATAAGGTCTACGGTGAAAAATGAGAATCGGGGGAACGGGGTCTATAACGGTGAGCGCAAGAAAGAAGATAAGTCCGGCGAGTGCAACATGGATGTTGAATGTCAGATTTGAAAGATGATGAAATTCTTTTATGGACGCCCTTTCTGCAAAGAAGGCTATAAATGCAGCAAAGAGAGCAACAAAATAAGCAGGAAAACGGAGGAAACATGATTTTGAACTGAGCATGCTGTCTTTCAGATAATACAATTTGTCTTCGGGCTTTGCATTTTCTTTTTCAGGAGCAACATTTTCATCGTAATATTTTGAGCGCTTTTTTTCAATTGCCGAAAAACGCACCCTGTTACGTTGCTTTTTTGCATATTTTCTGAGACGGGCTTTTAAGCCGCTGTTTCCTATTCGCATAAGCCTTGTGTAATTTACGCTTTCTTCGATAGGCTCGCCCAGCTTTGATAAATTCGCCTCCCTTGAAACCTTAAATTCAATCATAAGACGGTAAAGGTATGCTTCTGCGTTGTCCGGATCGATGTTGATTGCTTTTTCGCAACATTCGTCTGCAAGATCCCATTGCTCCAAGTCAATATTTCTCAATGCTTCTTCGAGCAGTTCGGAAATGCTTTTTCCAGTTTGGGCGGGTGTGGGCTTGGACGGTTCGGGAACATGATGTGTTTCAACTTCCGGTGATTTAGGAGCGGTTGTTGCATAACACTGCTCAAAAATCGAAGATTCAAATAGCTTTTTATAGAATGATTCCATTGAGCTGTGGCGATTCATGAACATTTTCTGACGGCGCTGCATGCACATTCTTACGCCGGATTCGATCTTGCCTTCAATATCTTCGTCAATGTAAATATACAGGCAGTCAACAATGCATTTTTTGGGATTTGCTTTGGCTGTTGCAATCTCATCTTTGCAGAATTCCGAATTCATTGAATTTTCTGAGACAAAGCAGACAAAGACAGTGCAGTTTTCAACATGGTCTGCAATGCTGTTCTGCCATTCGGTTCCTGCTTCGAGACCGCTGTCAAACCATACGCGCAGACCGCGCTCGCTCATGGCTTCAACTATCGGAAAAACCACGTCGGAGTCTTTGTGAGAATAGCTTATAAAAACATAAGGCCCCGAATCATCGCAGATGTTTGAGGAATTTTCAAGATTCATATTGTTCACCTCGGATGAAAAATTATTGATTTGATTATATCATTATTTTCCTTATAATTCAATAATTCGTCAAAAAATCTTTTATTTTATTATAAACATATTTAAGGATTAAAAATCTCATTGACAAACCGCGCGGGATGTGCTATAAATATCATACGATATATATCAATCGAAACGGCAGGCGAAAAAACAAGTGAACAAGGTAACTGTCGGCGGAAAGCCGAAAAAATCAAGATACAATACGGCGAGAAAATGGCTGATTTTCTGGACGCTGTTTATATGTATAGGCGCTGTCGTCGGAGCGGCTGCAATGCTCTTCGACCCGACCGGAAAAACCGCCGGCATGGACGCTATGCTCCCGTATTTTCAAAAGCTCCCCTTTGCCGATGTCCTTTTCCGCGACTTTACGTTCTCCGGAATTGCGCTTTTAATAGTCAACGGGCTGACAAACCTTACGGCGGCGACGCTGCTGATAATGAGAAAAAAAGCGGGCGCCACGCTCGGGATGACCTTCGGCATAACTCTTATGCTCTGGATCTGTATTCAGTTTTATATGTTCCCGTTGAACTTTATGTCAACGATATATTTCATCTTCGGCTTTGCGCAGGCGGCGACGGGCTATGCGGCGCTTGTGTTTTATAAGCAGGAGCAATTCCGCTTTGACGAAAAGGATTATCCGCACGTCGGAACTGACAAAACAAAACTCGTTGTATATTTTTCGAGGATGGGTTATGTGAAAAAGAAGGCGTATGAGGCGGCAGAGAAGAGCGGCGCCTGCGTTTACGAGATAAAGTCCACGGAGCTTACGGAGGGTACGGCGGGCTTCTGGTGGTGCGGCAGATACGGTATGCATCGCTGGGATATGCCGATCGAGCCTGTGAATATTGATCTTCTGAGTTTTGAAAGCGTGACGATCTGTTCGCCGATATGGGTGTTTCATCTCGCCGCTCCCGTCAGAGCGTTTTGCAGAGAGGCAAAGGGCAAAATCAGAAAAGCGGATTACATACTTGTTCATCATCAGAAGGAGTCGTATTTTGAAGCGGCGGACGAAATGGAGTCTCTGCTCGGTCTCTCCGGCGGCAAGGTCATAAGCTACTGTTGCCGGGAAGGGAAATACGGGAAAAAGTCCTGGGAGCGGGTCTGAAACGGGCGATATGAGGAGAGGAAAATGATAAATTTTTATGGGCTTGCGTTTATAGTCGCAATAATGATACCGAACATAATTTTTGCCGTCACTCATCGGGACGGCTTTGAAAACAACTATAAAAACAAGATCGTCGAAACGTTTGAGCAGGTTGGCAGGTTCGGTTGTTTTATTTTTGAAATATTGCAGGTGCCGGCGCTGTGCCTCGGATATTTATCGCCTGCGGGAAAGACCGTCTATTGCGCCCTCGGCGCGGGGCTTGTCTTTTTATATTGCCTGTTCTGGGTAATATTCAGGAAAGAAAGCTCAATGCGAAAGGCGGTTCTTCTTTCCGTTTTGCCGTCTCTGCTGTTTGCCGAAAGCGGAATATTGACAAGAAATTTCCCGCTGATTGCTATGGCGGCGGTATTCTCCGTTTGTCATATAAAAATAAGCGTTGAAAATGCGAGATTTGCCGAAAACAAGGGGGAAAAGGAATGAAGTCGATTTGCGGAGCAAACTGCGACGAATGTCAAATGAAGGATGAATGTAAAGGGTGCGAGGCGACCTGCGGCAGCCCCTTCGGCGGAAGATGTATCGCCGCAGAATACATAAAAGCGGGCGGCAGGGCGGCTTATGACGAATTCAAAGCCAGGCTGCTTGATGAAATAAACGTCGCTTTGATAGATGAGGGTTTGCCGACGGCGGACTCGCTTTACGAGCTTTCGGGGGAAACGGTCAACCTTCCGTATCTTCTTCCTTCGGGCGTGACTGCCAGATTTCTTTCCGATAAGGATATTTATCTCGGCACGCAGATCGAATTTGCGGATATGGGCGTTTGCTATGGCGTCGTTGCCGGAATGGGGTTTATCCTTGTATGCAGTTACAGCGTTGACGGCAGTCAGCCGGAGCTTTTGATCTATAAGAGAAGATGACATGGGAAAACTCTGTATTTTCCCCGCATTTATGCTTGAAACTTCCCACCGCTTGTGATAGAATGATAAAAAACAAACGTCAGGAGAAAAAATTATGAAAATGATATTTCGCTGGTCGGCGGGAAACGACATTGTCCCGCTTGAATATATTTCTCAGATACCGGGAATGACGGGTATCTGCTCCGCAGACTATGAAGTCGCGGCGGGGGAAGAATGGAGACTTGAGGATTTGCTGAAAATCCGTCGCGAATGTGAAAAGAACGGACTTGAGTTTGAAGTCATCGAGTCGATACCCGTGTGCGAGGAGATAAAGCTCGGCACGCCGGACAGAGACAAATATATCGATCTTTTCTGTAAGGATATGCGCGTCTGCGCAGAGGCGGGAATCAAGGTTGTATGCTATAACTTCATGCCCGTTTTCGACTG
>DHMB01000116.1:15572-15929 GCA_002405565.1 Clostridiales bacterium UBA4653 | reverse complement strand
TGTGACGAGGTTGTTGAAAGTGTCCGTTTTAAAGTGCGACGGATCGACGGGCGGAAGCGGAACTTCCCTTTGTTTAAGCCCGAAATTTTCCGCCGCGAGATCGATGAGTTTGAGCGCGTAACGCTTGCCTCCGTCGCTTTTTATGCGGAGCATCGACGGCGTTTTCGCGCGTTTTTTGACGTTTTCGACGTTTTTCGCCTTATATTTCCCCTCGCCGAGCGTGGCGGGGTCGATCGCAAGGTACAGACAAAGCGTTTTCCCGACGAACGCGACGGAAGCGAATCTTTCGCGCCCGGCGGAGAACGTCACGCCCGACCAGCTCGTTTTGGAGCGGACTTTTTCGAACCCGAGTATTTC
>DHMB01000116.1:14771-15524 GCA_002405565.1 Clostridiales bacterium UBA4653 | reverse complement strand
GATTTCGGCGTAATATTCCTTGACTTTCTCGTCGGAAAGAATGAGTTTTGCGGCGAACGATCTGTCGAAACGGAGTTTTTGAACCCAACCCGAAAAAGCGGCGGAAGAATTTTCCGTCGCCGATCCTGTATTCTTTTCGGAATCAATTTCCTTTCCGGAGCCGATTTCCTTTTCGGAATCAATTTCCTTTTCGGGAGCTGCGTCCTTTTTATCGATGAAGTCATCCATGGTCTATCAATACGTTTTCTGCAACATTTGCAGATAAGCAACGCTTTCTTTCATCGCGCCCTTTCCGAACAGATTATCCATAAACGAGATAAGCGGACGGATTTCGTCGCGAATGAGCGAGAGGTTTAGGCTTTCGAACTTGCGGAAAACCTTGGTTGCGAGCATATAGTCCACGCCGTCGGTTTCGTTGCCGCCGCACGCCACGTAAACGGGAACGAACTTTTTGAGCTGTTTCAGAATACGGTTACCGAACGCGATACGGAATTTTTCGATGACGTAGTTGTCGAGTCTGGCGATTTTTTCAATCACTTCGTCCCCGACGGGATTTTCGGCGATCGCCTTTTCGAAAAGCCGTTCGACTTCGCCGTAAGAAACCCTTTTCGCCGTCGTGACGGGTGCTTCGAAAGGAACGCCCTTGCTGTCGAGATTGATGACGAACGCACGGTCGTAAACCTTGTCGGAAACGGAGAAAGTCGAGTCGTCGTTGTTGATCGTTCCGACGTACCACACGTTCTGCGGAATTTT
>DHMB01000116.1:0-14625 GCA_002405565.1 Clostridiales bacterium UBA4653 | reverse complement strand
ACGCGCGCGATGTTCATTTCGTCGAGAATGATAACGTTGAGATCGTCGTTATAAGACGCTTCGTAGATTCTGCGAAGAACCTCGGTTTCGTTGAATTTCTTGGTGAATTCGTTGAAATATCCGAAAAGCTCGTTTCTGTCTCTCCATGAGGGCTGGACGGACGCGATTGTCGCGTCGTTTTCAAAATACTTGCCCATTACGTAAGGCAGCGACGTTTTACCCGTACCCGATATACCCTGAAGGATTATCAGCTTTGTGCTTGCAAAGCCCGCAAGCATAAGACGGATCGTGCGGATATCATAATAAAGGGAGCTGCCAGAGCAGGCGAAATTGCGGAGATCCTCGCATATCTCGCGCAGACTCATGGAATTATCGTATTCGGGCGGAATATAACCGGCATATTTCAGGTCGACCGCCGCAAGACGTGCAAATCTTCCGCCGGAGGGAATCTCCTCCTTTTTGACCTCAACTGCCGCGGGCACGGCAGTATTTCCGCCGGTCGCAGCCGCTATCTGCTCATAAGGAACGCCGCTCTGCGCGACCTTGAGCTGCATTATATGCTCTTTTTCGTTTGTCAGGCGGACAACGTCTCCGTGCAGGTTTGCGATCTCCTCAAGCAGGTCTTCGTTGCCGACAATTGTCTTGCGGAAGCGGAGATATTTTCTCAGTCCCATTATGATGAGGAATATCACTCCCGCCCACACGCCGAACGCAAGCAGAAACGAAATAATTGAAAAAATCCAGTCCATGACGCCGAAATTGACGCCTTCCTCTGCCCACAGTCTGAAATAATACGGCATATTGAATATCTTGGCTATACCGAAAACTATTCCTTTAAGCACCATGACGATGCCGTCCAGCATGTTGCCGAGAAAGGCTTTGAACCATGTCAGAAAGCCGTATAAAAATTCATTCATAACCGTAAACCTTCATAAAATCTTGTTTGTATGCCGGCGGTGCGTCGCGCGTCAGTCGTTTTTGCCCTCATCGGGCTGACCTTCAGCGTCCTCCGCCGTATCTGACGGGGAATTCTCCGCTTCCTTCTGTCTGCGCAGATATTCCTCGATTGCTTTCTGTTTGATGAGCTCTTCATCTGCCGCTGAAATGACTTTCTTTCCTTCGTTTTTGACGGCTGTCACCGCGCGGATGAATTTAATGAGCTGATATATAAAGAACGCGGCAAGAGGGAGAAGAATACAGAGTCCGAAGCCGAGCTGTGTATTGAGGAACGAAAGCACCGCGCCGAGCCCGGGCACCTTTCCGCCCGTATATACGGCAATTATCGCGGAGCGGCGAACCGTTTCGCTCATTCCGTTGCTGTATTCGGGGTTATCGCCCATGGTCGAAACGGAAATTATCGCGCCGGAGGCGTCTCTTTCGATTTCCGTGATACGGTGCGTATTGTTTTCTCCGGGGGAGATTGTTCCGTCACCGTTTATGTCCCATTCGTATGTTATTATGTCGCCGACGGAGAGCCCGTCGACAGCCGCGTCATCATCGGCTATGTATTTTCCGATGATCATTGTACCCTTTGAAAAGCCGGAGGGCTTGTCCGCCGCAACGCTTTCGGGCTTTTTTGCATTCATTGAGTCCGACTGAACATAGAGAAAGCACTTCCCGCCGACAGTCGGTACGTTTTTGGCGTTGTCCCCTGCGGAAACCGCAACGATTGTCACAAATATGCTGAACGCCACAAACAGCCACAGTATAGCATTGACGACAATGTCAATGACCTTTTTTGATTTTTTCTGATTTTCCATTCCTTTTAAGTCCTTATTGTTTTATTTTGCGGAGCTGTGCGGCACATGCCGCGGATATGACTTTTTCAAGCCGATACTCCCCGCACGGTTTTCCCGTGCAGGGAGAAAATTTTTATCCTGTGCGCTAAGGATAAGGAATTATGACGGGTTGTCAGGCTGTGGGAAGGTCTGCCGTGAATTCAAGCGCAACCTTGCCGGTGAGCGCTGCCGCGTTGTTTGTATATACAGCGCTTTCGTTACCGTCGATATAGTAATAAACGGTTACCGTAACGCCGTCCTTGCCGACAGCGTCCGCGAGTGTGTCGCCTGCGGCTGTCGCAACCTTATCTCCGCAGACAAGAACAACCTTTATCGCCGTGTTTTCGGGAAGAGTGATAGCCGATACTTTAAGATTGCTGAGAGATGAAAGACCGGATTTTTCATTCAGACCGATGGAGAATGTTTCGGAAGCAACATAATTTGCAAGATCCTTGCAGGCTATATAGTCACCTGTTTTTGTCGATACTGCGGGATCGTTGCTGTAAGCATAGTGCCAGTTTGCCGCAGTTGTGACGTCGGAAGCCGCGCTTGCGTTTGTAAAAGCGGTTACGGGCGCAACGGGGAAAAGCTCTTTTGCCGCTGCCGTTGAAGTAACTTCTTTGTCTGTGCCGGCGGAACTGAATGTGCCGCCTTCGTTTATAACAAGGTATGCGCTGTCCGATTTGGCACTTATCTGCATACCTGTTGCGTTGACCTTATTGTTCATTGAAAACCATGCGAATGTCGATGTTCCCACAAGCATTGCCGAAACAAGCAGCATGCAGAACGCGGGAATGAGCTTTCTGAATTTTTTCATTAGTTTTTTCTCCTTTGTTTTTTTGGTTTTGTTTTTTATTGTCGATTGCCGCACAGCGCCATGCGGCAAAGGATTTCTGTTTTATATACAAGCCTTCAAGCTCCGCGCGGGGCTTTTGCAGTCCGCCGCAATATGCGGGAATGGAATGCGTAATTCCGGCGGAACCGAAAAGCCCCGTTTGGCTTTTTTGTTCCTGTCTGCCGTTTTTATCCGGCATATCTTGCGTTGTCCGAGGTTTCGCCTCCGCTGACAACCGTCATTTCCATATCGACCTTGAATTCTCCGCCGATGATGTCGTCCGTGCAGTCGGGGTCATTGCCTTCAATCCAGATGACAACGGTTATTTTTGAAATATCCCCGGGCTTGAACCCTTCGATTATCCCCTCCGTCACAACGTCCGAGCTTGCGAAATTCGTCATGACTCTGTCGTGCGGGTCGGTTTCGGGCTCGCCTCCGCCTCCCGTTTTCGGCTTTGCATAATCCGTATAATCGCGGTTGATATCGTAATCCCCTGTTGCCGAGTCGTAATAGAATGGCGTATAGTAGATACGGACTCTTATCGCCGCGTCAATACCTATCGTTTTTCTCGATATGAGAAGCTGATAGCTGTATGAAACCTCTTCCGTTCCGGTGTTCTTGCAATAGAAGGTGTATGCAACGTAATTTTCGCCGTTGTGCTCGCCGTTTACGTCGCACAACGTGTTCGGAAGGGTGTTCCCGTCTATGTTCGTTGCGTCCTTGACGGCTTTTGAATTCAGTCGCGACACGGGATTTATGAATTTATCGTTTTCCGCAAGGGAAAGCGAATATCTGCGGTTGTTCATGTCCGTTATGCGGACGGTAAAGCTGCCGTAACGGCTGAAAAGAAGCGAAATTATGTAGATTATCACGAGCAGAACGATTATCGCTCCGCTGACGGCGGGTATAACCTTTTTCAGTCTGCGATAGGATTTGACCTCCCCCGCCGACCTTCTCAGCACCGAGGGCGTCTTTCTGCGTTCAGAGCTCATTTCCGTCACCTCCCGCATTACGGGAAAATGATGAAAGGTCTCTTTCTTCGCCCGGACAGTCGCGGTTTCCCATGTATTCCGTCGACGGCATATATGCAAAACATTCGGATGAGCCGAGGTCGCGGAGCTGTCCGTCATCCGTCACGCCCTCTGCGACAACCTTTATCCCGAGACCCGTCGCAAAGCGTATGAACGCCCGCGCGGAAGCGGCTTTTTCCCTGTCCGAAAGCATTGCAACCGTCTCCGCCGACATATAAACGACATCGGGAGGAACGTCCGCCAGGGCAGCCATCGGAAATGACCTCTGCCCGTATCCTCCGACGGCAATCTTCCAGCCCGCGGCGCGGATATCGGCAAAAATTCTTTCAAGCCGACGCACATCGCCGCAAAGGAGATTTCCGTCAAATTCAAGGCACATTTTCTTTATGATTTTTGCGTCCGCCCCGCGACCGACAGCGCGGAGAATATCATAGATATCCTCTCCTTCAAATATCGCCTGCGGACACTGAACGGATATGATTTCCGGCTCCGGGGCTTCCCCCGAAATCCCCGGAGCCGCTTTGATGACGGCTCTCAGGTTGCGTTTTGCGAAATCCGCACCGACAGCGTCATGCTCGATAGAGGCAAAATAGTCCTCCGGCGAAAGCGAGCCATAGAGAATACTGTTTATGTACGCCCTTATCCGATACCCCGCGACGCGGGAAGAATAACAGTCATACATAGCTCTGACACCGAGCTCTATCGGTACGACCCCGCAATCGAGTGTGCGTGTTGCACAAACATCAAGAATATTCATACATCGCACCTCCTCCGAACCGAAAAAAAACAAAAAGCCGGTTGCAATCTGAAAAATTGCAACCGGCTGACTCACATTAAAATGAGCCCCATGGCTTTGCGTCGCCGTCTCACGACGGTTTTGCCGAAATATTAGCTTTTTGAAAATGAGCTTCTGCGCTCATTTGCAATTGTCATGTTATCACATGACGGGCGGATTGTCAAGTCCTTTTCGACATTTTCCGCCGTATTTTTTTGCATAGCCCGCCTTCTCCGTCGCCTCCGTCCCTTCCGCAAGCCTCTCTCCCGCGGGATAAAATGACGTCGCAAGCCGCCCCGTGCGCACGCAAAAATCTTATCGCTTTTCCGAGCCGTAGCGCTCGTCGCCCCACCACCCCGGAATAAGCTCGCCGAGGGTGACGGTCTTCCTGCTTTCGTAATCGACCATTACCTCCGTCTCCTCCGTTATTACGAATTTCAGTCCGGCTTCATTATATCATACATCGGCGCAAAAAACCATATGATTTATAAGTTTTGCGACGCAAAAACAGGTTGACTTTTTATGTATACGGCAGTTTTACATAATTTATTTGCCTATTCCTACAAAACTTCGTTAAAGGCTTGAATTCGACAACCGGCATGTGATATAATATAACCGACCATTCGGTCAATTATTCGGAGGGACACATGAGAACAAGAAACGAAACGGCTTTCAACGAAAAGAAAGCGCATATAATGGAGACCTGCTATGACTGCTACGCCGAAAACGGGCTTTCCGAGGTCGGCATTTCGGCAATAGCGGAGGCGGCGGGAATATCCAAAGCCGCGATATATACATATTTTGACGATATAGACGACCTGATAATCCAGTCGACAGATTACTGTATGACGAAGGTCGAGGATGACTTCATGGCGAAAGCCCCGACAGACCCGAAGGACGTCATGCGGTTTATAGACGAGGTTCCCTATTGGACGGCAAAGGAGCACGGCAAAAAATACCGCCTTATGTATCAGGTCTATACGCACCCGAAATATATAGAGTGCGGCAAAAAATTCTTTGAAGGAGTCGACCGTCGTTATACGGAGTATGCAAAGCTGCTCGAACCGAAAATCGGAATTCCTTATGACGTAATCACCCCGCTGATATTCATTTTCATCCGCGCCTGCGTGCATTTTGCAATGTTCGGCGACGAATATTATCTGAAAAGTCAGATGGAAGTATTGAAGCTGGGCGTTTCCCTGTTCATCGAAAAATACAAAACGAAATAAATCGCGGCAAAGGTCGCCGTCGCTTGCGCTCTGCGGCGCGTGAGCGGACGTAAAACCCGCCGCAGGAAATTTTCCGATCGGAGGAACGAAAATGGAAAAAGGCAGAAAATTATTGGCAATAGCTCTTTCGGCGCTGTGCTGTGTGCTCCTTGTGCTCTGTGTTGTTTTTGCAGCCGGATGGAGCAAAGCGTCAAAAATCAAAGCCGATTCGCCAGAAGTGCGTAACAACGGCACGGCTATCCAATGGAAATACGCAAGCGAATCCGAATGGCACGATCTTGTTTCCCTTGACGAGCTCAAAGGCGCCGCAGGTGAAAAGGGCGCAGACGGAAAAGACGGCACAAGCGGAAAAGACGGCAAAGACGGTCTTGACGGTAAAAACGGGGTCGACGGTAAAGACGGCGCGGACGGTAAAGACGGAAAGAACGGCAGAAACGGCGTCGACGGAAAAAGCGTCGAGGTCAAAAAAAACGATTCGTACATACAGTGGCGCCGCGAGGGCGGTCAATGGCAGAATCTCGTTGCGCTTTCGGACATAACAGGCCCCTCCGGACAGAAGGGCGCGGACGGCAAGGACGGCAAGGACGGCAAATCCCCCGAATTCCGCGTAAACGAAAATATGCTTCAATGGCGTTATGCGGGAGATGAAGTATGGCTGAATCTTTATGATCTCTCTTCCCTTCGCGGCAGTGACGGCAAAACTCCCTTCATCGGCGAAAACGGCAACTGGTGGATCGGCGAAACCGACACCGGCGTGAAGGTGGCTGGAGAAAAAGGCGAAAAGGGTGACAAAGGCGATACCGGCGCAACAGGCGCACAAGGTGAAAAAGGTGATAAAGGCGACACAGGCGCGCAGGGTGAAAAAGGTGACAAAGGCGATAAGGGAGATACGGGCGCGCAGGGTGAAAAAGGCGACGCCGGTCAGAACGGCGCCTGCTCCGGATATTTTTATGCAGAAACAAGAATTCCGAGAGCATTTCTCAATAACGGCAGTGCGGCTTTAGGCGTCTATGAAAAGGTAAACAGCGGAGACCTGATATCCGCTTATCTTGATAAGATTACGCTCAAAAAAGGTCATGTTTACAGCGTTACCGTAAGCGGCTCTCTCCAGGTGGTATCAAACGAGTTCAATAACAGCGGTAACTACTCCATCCAGATGACAGACGGTTATGACGACGACCTTTGCCGTGAGGTTACACGCATAAAACGCGACGGCGAAAAAATAGCGCAGACCAACGACCAACATTCCTTTAATTTCACCAGAATTTACAACGCCTCGGACGAGGATATAACGCTATACTTCATGTTTGAACAGTCGGCATACAATACCCGCCTCGAAAGCTTCAGAGGCACAATCACAATAACCGCGCTTAACTGAAAGGCAACAATAATATGAAAAAGAGACTTTTGGCAATATTGATTATCCTGTGTATGGCACTGGCTATTATGCCGGTAAGCGCCGCGCAGGAAAACGGAAAAGCAATCCGCCCCGGCACAGCCGGCATCGACGGCTATGACGAGACGAGCGGCTACAATTACATATATTTCGGCACCTGGAACGGCAGTCCCATTAAATGGCGCGTGCTAGACAGTCAGACCAATATGGGCACGCCGGGACTGTTTCTGCTGAGCGAAGAGCTGCTCGGAAGCGGAGATACCGGCGGCATCAAATTCGGCTATGACGATGAAGATACGTGGCAGGGCAGCAAGGTGCAGGTGTGGTGCAGGGATTTTGCCGGCATAGAGGGCGATTCCGTTCCCGACGCGTTCACGGCGGCTGAGCTTGCCGCGATTCTGGAAACATCAAAAAGCGACCCGGAATACTTTACGCCGACAGAGAAGATCGTTATCGACGGAAGAGAATGTACTCTGGCCGGAGCGCACTTTCTTGAGGTCGAGAACGCGCTGGACGGCGACAAGGTATTCTTCCTTTCGGCAGCCGAAGCAAAAAATGCGGCTTACGGACTTTCGAGCGCCGAAGCGAGAGCGGGAAAATACAACGGCAAGGAAGGCTATTGGTGGCTGCGTTCTCCGGCGGTTGACCGTTATGCCGGACATGTGGATTTTCGCGGCTATGTATATCAAGCGCTGAGGGGCGACCCATATGCGGCGCGTCCGGCTTTCAATCTTGACTCCGGCTCCGTTCTCTTCGCTTCTGCCGCCGTCGGCGGAAAGACCGGCGGATTCGGCGCGGTCGGGACGTACTCAGGAAGCGAATGGAAGCTGACTGTAAAGGACAGCGCGAGAGACGGCTTTTCCGTAACGCGGAAATCCGTCTTTGCGGGCAGTGTCACATTTGATTACAAAAACGCAAAAACAGGAGAAAACGAATATATCTCCGCAATGGTGACAAACGGCGGAGAGATAAAATATTACGGCAGGCTGAAAAACGTAAGCTCCGACGGCACGGAAAACGGCACGCTGACGGTTTCCCTTCCCTCGGATTATAATGAGGAAAGCGGCGACAGACTGTTTATTTTCAACGAACAATGCAACGGCGACTATAACACCGACTATGCAAGCACCCCCCTGAGACTTTCAACCGACGATACCGGCGCAAGCCTTGTGCAGATACGCATAAACTCCGTCACCGGCGAATGGGAGGTTTCCTATGACGAAGGCGCAACCTGGACTTCTCTCGGCGTGAAAGCCACGGGAGAAAAAGGCGAAAAGGGTGACAAAGGTGAGACCGGCGCGCAAGGTGAAAAGGGCGAGAAAGGCGATACCGGCGCGACCGGTGCTCAAGGTGAAAAAGGAGACAAGGGTGACACCGGTGCTCAAGGCGAAAAGGGCGATAAAGGTGATACCGGAGCGCAGGGTGAAAAAGGTGACAAAGGCGATACCGGCGCAACCGGTGCTCAAGGCGAAAAAGGTGAGAAAGGCGACAAAGGTGACAAGGGTGACAAGGGTGATACCGGAACATCCGGCTCCAAGGGCGCAAAGGGCGATAAAGGCGAAACCGGCGCAACAGGCGCGACAGGAGCAACCGGAGAAAAAGGCGATAAGGGCGACGCCGGAGCCGCAGGTCGCGACGGAAAAGACGGCGCGGACGGCATAAACGGCGCCGACGGAAAAGACGGCATAAACGGCAAGGACGGCGTCGACGGTAAGGACGCAAGCAACGCGCTTGTCATCACGGTTGCGGTAATCGCGATACTCGCGCTCGCAGGAAATGTCGCTCTGGCGATATATATAATCAAAACCCGCAAACCCGGTCGCGTATGACCGAAAAAATACACAACGGAGGAAACAAAATGAAAAAGCGATTGACATTCATTGCTCTTGTGATTTGTCTTGCAATGATAATGATCCCGATTTTCTCGAATATGACAGTCGGCGCGGTAAACGTCGAAATCACTGTCAACACTCTTACGGGAAAGACGATTCCGATCACTATCGACAACACGGAGACGGTTCTTGCTCTGAAAACAAGAATTCAGGAAAAAGAGGGCGTCCCGCCCGCCCAGCAAAGACTGACCTTTGCCGGAAAACAACTTGAAGAAGACAAAACTCTTGAATACTACAACATTCAGAACGGTGCAACCATACACCTTGTGCTTCGCTTAAACGCAAGTACAGCGTCGATCCGCAAGGGAGTTAGCGCAATTTCGGGCTATAACACCGAAAGCAATACATACAATTACATCTATTACGGTACTTGGAGAAACGCTCCCATAAAGTGGCGCGTGCTGGACACGAAGTCAAACACAGGCGACGACAGCGCAATGTTTCTGCTGACAGACGAATGTCTGTACCCGCTTCCGGGAGGACTTTTCAAATGCTACATCCAGTTCAATCCGGCGGATAAAGCAGACCGATACCTCTGGAAGGACAGCACATTGCAGACGTGGTTCAGCGAATTCTATAACAGCGCCTTCACGGATACAGAGCGCACGCAGATTCCCGCGGTAAGCCTGGCAGGCGGCGTGTATTCATACAGAAGCCCCGGAATGCCGTCGTATTATCCCGCTTTTGAATACAAAATCGACGCTCTTGAATCGGAATATGTATTTGCTCCTTCCATTCAGGATCTTTATAATGCGGACTACGGCTTTGGCGGTTCAACCTCGCGTATCGCAGGCCCGATGCTTGATTCCTATACGGGAACGCGGTATTGGATTCGTTCCTATTACAACAATTTACCGCATTATGTCGGCGAAGGGGATAACCTGGTCGGCGATCAGATCGGAGATTTGGCTGCCGTCCGCCCCGCAATGAACCTTACAAAGGAAAACAACATTCTCTTCATCTCCGCGGCTGAAGGCGGCAAGCCCTCGGGCGGCCTTGCCGCACTTGCGGAATACACGGGTAGCGAATGGAAGCTGACCCTTTCGGACAGCACCCGAAGCGGTTTCTCCGTCGAAAGCACGAGCGTTTCGACAACGAATTACGGCGGCGACATTGAAATCAAATATTCCGGCGCAAAAACAGGCGCAAACGAATATATCTCCGTTATGCTTACGGACAGCGCCGGCAACCCCACATATTACGGTCGCAGCAGCGCAAGCCTTACTTCCGAAAGCGGCACAGCGACTATCCCCGTCGCCGCAGGACTTACCGCAGGCGATTATACGCTCTATGTTTTCAACGAGCAGTATAACGGCGACAAAATGACAGACTATGCAAGCGAGCTCAAAAGCGTCGCGATGACGGTAAGAGAAGCGAACACATATACCGTTACATATGCTCCCGGCGCAAACGGCACGGGAACGGCGTTCACGACAAACAAGGTTGAAGGAATCGACCTCGTTCTCAGCAGCAAGACCTTCAGCCGCACGGACTATAAGCAGATCGGCTGGTCAAAGGTTGACGGCGGCGAAAAGGATTACGCCCTCGGCGCAATATACACCGCAGACGAGCCTATAACTCTCTACCCCGTTTGGGAGAGACAGTACGGTCTGACGATCTCCGGAAAGGACGTTACGTCAAGCAATCAGGATGACGTCTTCGGCGACGGAAAAGTAAAATTCGAATACGATTATTATCGCTACAAATACATACTGACCCTGACGGACGCAAGCCTTGATGACGACGGCTTTGCCGTAATAGATTATTCCGGAAGCAATACAATTGAGATCGTTCTCGTCGGCAAAAACGAGCTGAACTCGTCAGGCTTTGCCGGCATTATTTCGAGCGGAAGGCTCATATTCAGCGGCGAAGGCAGTCTTAAACTCTCCGTAACCGATGAATATGCCAACGCAATCGATTGCAAGGGTATAATCGTAAATGGCGGCGACATAACAATCGAAGCGGCAGGTACGGCTATCTATACGGACGGAACCGTTTCCGTCAACGACGGCTCGCTCACGCTCGTTATAACAGGCGACGGCAGTATAATAGACGGCGCCACGGGAAACGTTGTCAATGTTGCTCCCGGCGTTGTCATCGAAGCGGGCGCAAAAGCCGACGGCACGGACGCCGCTCCCGTCAACGCAAGCGAGACCGACAAAATAACATCGGCAAAATACCTTAAAATATATAAAGTGCCGCATATCCATTGCATCTGCGGCGGACACGGCTATGACGGACACGACGCTCACACGGACATCGAATGGGAGCCCTGGGGCGAATCGGATTCCCTCCCCACCTCGGGCTACTATTACCTGACGTGCAACGTCGAGCTGCCGTACGACGAGGGCGTGTTTGACACAACGCACATCTGCCTGAACGGATACAGCATACGCGGCATGAAGAGGGATGACGGCGCACTCAGTCCGTTCACCCCGTGGCTCGCGACGCACGGAGAATTTGTAATCACCGATTGCGGGGGCGGCAGCATCGGAGATCTCACATTGTCGGGCGGAAAAATGACTATGTACGGCGGCAGTATTCCCGAGGGAACGACTCTTGCCATTGTAAAACGCGGCGAGTTCTATGCGGAAAGCGGCGCTGAAATAAACGGCAAAATCATAAACAGCGGCAAAATCTCCGGCGGCACCTTCAACGGCGAAGTACTCAATGAGCAAGGCACCATCGGCGGCGGCACGTTCAACGGCAAGGTTACAAACAAGGGCGGCACAATAAACGACGGCACGTTCACAGGCACCGTGGACAACGTTTTGTTCCCATACTACTACGACGACGGTGGTGTCAGCGGCGGTAACGCTGCCCATATTAACGGCGGTATCTTTACGGAAACAAGCACGGTGAACAATATCGGCTGCTTTATCGAAAACGGCACCTTCCATGGAAAAGTGACTGTCACCGGATATTATGACGGGCCTGACGGCTTACGGAGACCGGGGGATATCAACGGCGGCACATTCACCGAGACAAGCGAAGTCACGGTGGCTATACAGGGCGGCATCTCCGGCGGTCGTGTCGGCGGAGGCAATTTCTCCGGAACAGTCCGGCTCGAAGGCGGAGTTATCACCGATTGTCCGACCTTCACCGAATCATCAAGGATATATCTGACCAGCGGTTATGTTGAAAGCGGTATCTTTTACGGAACGGTGACATACGGCGAAGCGGTCATCTATGACAGCGCCTGCCGCACCGTAACATTTGCAACCGACGGCGGAAGCGCAATCGATTCGCAACGGATTCTCCGCGGTCAGAAGGCGAAAAAGCCGGAAAACCCGACAAAACAGGGCTATAACTTCTCCGGCTGGTCGGGAGGCGAAAACGAATTTGATTTCGACGCTCCCGTGCTAGATAACGTAACGGCAACGGCAAAATGGAGCGTAAACAAATACACAATAACGATAAAGCCCGGCAACGGCGAGGACGACATAGTCATCACGCAGGAGTTCGGCACGGCGCTCACGGCTCCGACCCTTGCAAAAACAGGACACACCTTCGCCGGCTGGGACGTTGACTTCCCCGAAACAATGCCCGCGAAGAACATGACAATCTTCGCAAAGTGGACTGTAAACAAGTACACAATCAGATTCAATACCGACGGCGGCACATACATTTTCCCCATAACCGCCGACTACGGCTCGAAGATTCATAACCCCGGAACGCTTTATAAGCCCGGCTTCATATTCGACGGCTGGGACAGACCGTATCCGGAAACAATGCCCGCGGAAAACATCACTCTGACGGCAAAATGGAAGGTCTGCGACCATTCGAGAAGCAATCAGAAGGCTTCCTGCAAGGACGCTGTAAAATGTAGCGTTTGCAAAGGATTTATAGACATTGCAGAACATACCCCGTCCGAGGAATACAAATCCGACGGCTCGTCTCATTGGCACATATGCACCGTTTGCGGAGAAAAACTTGATCAAGCGGAACACACAGGCGGCAAGGCAAACTGCCATGAAAAAGCCGAGTGCGATATCTGTCACGCGCCTTACGGCGAGGTTGACACGTCCGCTCATCACGGAGGCAAGGCAACCTGCTCGAAAAAAGCCGTCTGCGACGAATGCGGAAAGGAATACGGCAATTTTGACCCCGCAAACCATGCGGAAATCATCAAGGTCAACGGAAAAAACGCGACAGCCGCAACGTTCGGCACAAAAGAGCATTATAAGTGCTCCGGTTGCGGAAAGCTCTTCTCGGACGGCGACGGCAAGACCGAAGTCACGGCGGAAAACCTGATAATCGGCAAGCTCCCGCCGAAGATCACAGAGGGCGACGGCAACAGATGGGTCGAAAGCAGCGAAAAACCGCTCGCCTTCCGTTCCGACGCCGCATTTGAGGACTTCACGGAAGTGCTTGTCGACGGAGAAAAGCTCTCCTCCGAAAGCTATGCGAAGTTTGACGACGGAATAAAGATCGAGCTTCTGCCCGAATACCTCGGAACGCTTTCCGAAGGCGCACACACAATCACAATCCGTTCCGAATGGGGCGAGGCGACAGCCGAATTCTCCGTTGAAAAGACGGCGGCTGCAAAATCGCTCGCATGGCTCCGGATACTCATTGTGATAATCGTTACCGGCGGAGGCGTGACGGCATACGTCATCATCCGCAAAAAGAAAAACTCAAAGAAATCCGCGGATAAATAATTCCCCGCAGTAATCACAAGCGACCGCCCCGAACCGGGCGGTCGCTTTTTGCATGGCAAAGCCCGCATGGCTCCGCCGTCACTTCCGAAAATTATCCGACAAAATTCGACTTTTTTCCTAAAAGAGCGAAAAAAATATTCAAAATATGTCCCGAAAAGAAAAATTTTTTTCTCATTTTTCACAAAAAGTATTGAACCCAAAGGGTATTTTCTGCTAATATATTGTCAGTCTTGACTTGAAAATTGCATTTTTTGCGAAGGGAGGGAGAGCGCCATTGGAAAATGAAACGAATGAAATATCGCTCGACGATGAAATATCGTTCGACGATCTTTATAAAAAGTATTATTTCCTGCTCCTGAACGACTGCGCCTCACTCGGCATACACGACAGATACGACGCGGAAGAGCTGACAGACGACACCTTCTCCGGACTTTATGCAAGATGGAACGAGATGAACAGTCACAGCGAGCGTACCCTTCTTGCATGGCTTGTCAGGGCGCTTGAATACAACTCGACAAATTTTTTCCGCTCCGAAAAGGCACGCAGAAAAGCCATGGAAAAATATAAAGTCGACACCGCCCTGACGGGATGCGCCGTGCGCGACCGGTATTTCAGAGGTGCAAAAACGGACGGCAGACTTGCAAAATTCAAGGAAACGCTCACCCCGCAGGAAAAGCTCCTGCTGAATTGCGTCCTCGAAGACGATACCTCTCTCGCCTCATTTGCACGCCTTTCGGGAGAGAATTTCAACACCGTAAAATCGCGCTGGAGGCGCCTGAAAAAGAAAATTCAAAATTTTTTTGAAAAAAATTGAAAAAATTTTTGAAAATGTGCACCTTTTTTGGATTTTGCTTACACTATATATATGAGCCGGTCTCAAAAGGACTCCTCAAACCGTCAAAATGTTGCTTAAAATTCCGAAAAAAAGGAGGTTAATGAATGAAAGACGAAAAACTGCGCGAGCGGACCGAAGAAAACGGTCGGCTGTTGCGCAATGCCGCCGTGCGGCTGAACCGCGAATGTAAAAA
>DHMB01000050.1 GCA_002405565.1 Clostridiales bacterium UBA4653 | reverse complement strand
CGCTACCTCCACCTTGGCAAGGTGGCGCTCTACCGGATGAGCTACATCCGCAACTGCAAGAGAGATTATAGCAAAGAGACTCGCCTTTGTCAAGAAAAAATTGAAGTTTTTCGTATTTTTATTTTGAGCCTTTAAAAGACCCGGTTTTTTCGATTTTTGGATAGGCTAAAAACCGCAGTAAATAACAATCGACAAATAAATTACTCCCCAAAAAAAGCATTTAACTTTTTGTGGAGTATTATAGTTGTATCTGTTTGTTGCATGCAATCAAAATTCCCGGTCGAAATAGCCTTTAATATTTTCTTACTATCTTACCGTCAAACAGTTTTTCAAATTCTTCGAGAGTTCCTTGTGTGAGCAAATCTTTTTGACAAACGAAGTTTCCGCTTTTCTTTCCCATCGGAAATGATAAAAAGTAGAACTCTCCGTAGTCATAAGCTGTTTTTACTAATCCGATACCCCTGCTCTCGCTTTGTTTATCGGAAATACAAATGAGATTATTATCTGTAACATATATTCTTTTAGGCGTTATTTCTTTTCTTCCTTTTGGGTTTTTTATGCGAACAGCTATCATGGCATATGCAAAAACCGCACAATATCCGTAAAATATTGAAAATGTCTGAAAAAATCTCATCAGCATAAAAATCAAAGGCAATACCATTACCAAGCCGAAAATAACTGCGTTTTGCATATAAGTAACATACTTTTTGAAAAAGAATTTTTCTGATGCTCCGGTAAGATATCCGTTGAATTCAATCATATGTTTCTCCTCTTTGTACTTTATTTTGAAAAGCAAATAACAGAATACTTGATAAGACTAACCACTAAACCGCAGAGGGCTATCGCTCCGCATATTAAAGTCCCGAACACTTTTAATTACACACAGCAGATATAAATATTATATATAAGCAGTGCAATCAGAAGCAACCAAAAGCCTATCTTCATTGCATTAGCTTTGAAAAGGTGTTTTTTCTGTATGCGATTATTTTTTCGTAGTCCGCTTCGGGGATATGACGGGTTAGATAAATATAATACATGGCACTTGACAGCCGTACATACACATGAAATTGCTCGCCGTTGCCTTTATGAAATCGCGGACTTATATTTTCCAACAGATCTACATCGTCCCATTTTTTTACTCGAGCCCTGTAGAAATGTCTTGTAAGTATAAAATACTTAAAGCCTTCTTTGGCAGCTGTTTTTTGAAAAATCAGTATGCATCCGAATTTTATTTTGACTATCTGATATCCGGACTCATACATTCTGTTCAGATAGTCTCTCAGTCTTTCAATTCGAGTCAACGCAAAAGGAAAAAATCTTATAAGCTTTCTTTGATTATCCATTTCAACATTCCCTTTTATTAAAACTTTTTACGGCAGATACAACTCCGGTTGCTGCTTTTTATAAGCTCAAAAACTCCCCGAATTTTGCATCGACATTGTGAGACACGGGCTGTGATTTTGTATAAGACAAAATCATATCTTCCCACATTTTCTTGTATTGTTCGTATGTTGAATCCAATAACACGATAGTCCGCGGCTCCATATTGCCGGTTTTCTCGAACACATTCATTACGCTGAATGGCAGGAAGTGTTTGTTTCCCGAAAAAGCGAGACCGGAAATCTCTTTCCAATAAACTTTTCGGGGAGAATTGCGTCCCTGTTTGAAAACGAAAAAATCATCGTGGATTTCAATATAATCTCCTGCACCCATTATCGTATAAATCGTTATAAAAGCAAACGGGATTATTGCGCATACCAGCACTGTCAGC
Organism: Clostridiales bacterium UBA4653; assembly: GCA_002405565.1. Lineage (GTDB taxonomy): Bacteria > Bacillota > Clostridia > Oscillospirales > CAG-272 > CAG-841. The sequence goes on along the minus strand of DHMB01000050.1, from coordinate 2,395 downwards.
AGCACGCGTATTGAATAAAACCTGATTATCACTGCAATTGCGATAAGAAGAACCGCAAGACATATCGATAGCAGCAGTGCCAAACCTTTTGGATCCCTTTTGTACTTCTTATTCATTGATATCCTTTCTAATACTTACAGCAGATAGTCCAAAAGTGCTGTGTACCCTATAAATATTATATAGAACAAAACGCCGACACATATTGTGAAAAAACAAAGTATACCGTGCCATGGCTGCTTTTTAACTTTTTTACTTAACAAAATCATAAACAGAACTATCAAAAAAAGAGCGAACATCGATACTGCATGAAATGCTATCCTATTTCCCCAAAGCCCCGGAATGGATGGTGCCGTAGCACATATCAGCATCGATATGACAGGGAGCAGTATCATAATTTTAGTAGATGTTTTTAGTTTCTTTGTTTTTTCAAAAAGTTCAGCAATTTTTTCTTAATCAAAAGTCAGTCATCCTTTTTGTGATTTGTTATGCTTGGCTTTTCTTACCGCTTCGTTTATTTCCCATCCCTGCCGATAAGATTGCGCTCGGCGTTGACGATGAAGTCCTGGATGTTTGTCACAACGCCCGTGATGCTCAGGCTTCCTCTGTCCTTGAGCTTGTTGACGGCGAACTCCGACACATCGACAACATAGAAATATACGGGTCTGACAACGCCGTCCACCACCTGATATGACGGGGTCATGTTGCCCGTCGCTATCGTGTGCAGCTGAGTGGCGAGGGCTATTACCGTCGTCGCCCCGCTCGTGTGCTTGCGCATGGCGTCCTGCGCGTCGTATACATTCGGTATAACATCGGGCAGAGGGCCGTCGTCGCGGATGGAGCCCGCGAGCACATATGGAATGTTGTTCCTGACGAGCGCCTGCATGATGCCCGTGCGGACGTTGTTCTGCTCGACATAATTCTTTATTCCGCCCGCTTTGCGGACAAGATTTATCGTGTGCAGGTGATGATAGTGCCCGTTGGGGACGTTGTGCTTTGTGTATATGTCCTGCCCGAGCCCGGTGTGGAACAGATCGCCCTCGAGGTCGTGCGTCGCGAGGGCGTTGCCCGCAAAGAGCGCGTCGCAGTAGCCGTTGTTGATGAGCGACTCCATGGCGGCGCGGGAGTCGTGGTCGAACACGCAGGCGGGACCCAGTACCCAGACTATCTTGCCGTGGTCGCGGTCGTGCCGCAGGATATCATAGAGGCGGTCGTAGTCGCGGGAATACGAAGTTTCGCGGCTCTGTCCCATCCTGAACGCGAACGCCTGATCGACGCTGTTCTCCGGGGCGGAAAAGCCGTCCGCGTGGACGAAGATGCCGTCCCTGCCGTCGTCCGTGCGGTTGACAACTACTTCATCGCCATTTTTTATGTTCCTCATCTCGACGGCGTAGGGCATACCGTCTTTTATCACGACGGAGCAGTCCATGCGGCTGCCTGTGAGCATCTTCCACTCGCCGTTTATCTTGAAATATTCGGGATATATCGTGGTCGCGTAAAAATTCTCCGGGATGTAGCCGTCCCCGGCCTTCTCGGTCGTCACATCGGGGAAGGATATAAACGGCTCGCGGTCGAATTTCGGGGGAGTATATTTTTCCGGCTTGAACATAGTATCACCTGTTTTTATTTTTGTTTAGTATATAATATCATGCGCGGGGGTATAAATCAATCGCGGGATTGACACAAAGCGTCACGGACTATATAATCCATATGTAGGAAATTATATATCGGAGGGTCAATATGCGCAGTATTATATTCAGATGGGTCATGCGCTTCGCCGCGGCTGCGGCGGGGATAACGCTGCTGTTTTCAATTATTCTGCCGTGGATAAACGGCGCGGAGTATGAGATAAACACTGCCGACGAGCGCTACACCGTCAATGCCGTCACTGACACAATAAATGTATGGAGTCCGTATGCTTTCGACGCGGACACTCAGCCTGACGGCGAAAACGATGTTATGTCGTTTGTTAGATATATCGAGCTTATGAGCGCGACGGGCGGCAACGCCGAGCTCGATCCGTTTGTCGATCCGTCGGACAGAACAACAAAGACGGACTACGACTTTTCGCGCATTATCGGAAGCTGCCGCGGAATACTCAACCTCGGTGCAAAGCCGCTGATAAAACTCGGAAATGTCCCGATGAAGCTCTCCGCAGAGCCACTTATCGGCGCATTCGGGGTCAATGTCCGACCGCCCGAGGACTACAATGAGTGGTGCAGATTCATTTGCGACTATGTCGGCGCGCTCGTTGACGAGTTCGGTCTGAGCGAAGTGCAGTCGTGGCGCTTCGGTCTGCTCACGGAGTTTGAAAATGCCGACTGGTTCTATGCCGGGGATAAAGACCCGGAGCTTTCAAAAGAGGCTTACTGCAAGCTCTATGACTACACGGTCAAGG
>DHMB01000077.1:8375-20650 GCA_002405565.1 Clostridiales bacterium UBA4653 | reverse complement strand
GTGTTCAGAGCCTCAAGAATCGTCTTGCCCTGAAGAATCTCAGCCGCCATAGCAGCGGAATGAGTCATACCCGAGCAACCGACTGTCTCAACGAGAGCTTCTTCGATTATGCCGTTTTTAACGTTGAGCGAGAGCTTGCAGGCGCCCTGCTGAGGTGCGCACCAGCCTACGCCGTGCGTATAAGCGGAAATATCCGTGATTTCCTTTGCCTGTATCCATTTGCCTTCTTCCGGAATGGGAGCGGGGCCGTGATCGGGGCCTTTGGCAACGGGACACATATTTTCGACTTCTTTTGAATAAAGAATTGCCATTTTATATCTCCTTTTAATTTTATTTTTCTTATTTGATGATTTCGCCGTAAACTACGCCGAAGGCGGCGGAAGCGTTACATTCGTCCGTATCGATATGCATTGCGGGAGCGAACGAGGATTTGACGCGGATTACAACGTCGTCAAACACTGTTTTGCGGCCTGCGCCCGTATCGACGAGAACCTTTACGATCTGTCCGTTTTCAACGCCGAGGTCGGCTGCGTTTTCGGGTGTGAGATGGATGTGTCTCTTCGCAACGATTATACCGTGGTCGATGACATATTCTCCCGCGGGGCCGACGAGCTTTGCGCCGGGTGTGCCCGCAACGTCGCCCGATTCGCGGACGGGAGCGGAAACGCCGAGGGTGCGCGCGTCCGTGAACGAAACTTCAACCTGCGTTTCGGGACGAACGGGGCCAAGAACGCTCATTGTCAGCGTTTTTTCGACTTCTGCGCCTGTTCTCTTGTCAACGCATTTGTTCACAACGGTAACCTTTTCTTCGCAAGCGAACTGGCCGGGCTGGCTGAGGTCTTTTTTCTTTGTCAGAGTGTGACCTGCGCCGAAAAGCGCTTCAACGGCTTCCTGCGTCAAATGGATGTGACGCGCGCTTGTTTCAACAAGAATCTTGTTTTCCATGTTTTTTCTCTCTTTCCCGGCTATAAGCCGAAAGTTATCTTTGGAAGGTCTGCGGAGGTATCCGCAATATATTCTCTCCATTCGGAAATATTATAATATAAATTCTTTCCTTTGTAAATGATTAGATAAAAATTTTTTTGCAAAAAATAATATAAATGAAGGCGAAAGAGTGGATTTTTTATGAAAGAGAAGGAAAATGAGGCTTTGTCCGGGGAAAAAACGGAAAATATCATCTCGCTGGGGACGGTCAAAGGGCGGAGCGGGATTATAACCGTGCCGATAATCGGGCAGATAGAAGGGCATTATCTTTTGCCCGAAACGCAGAAAACAACGAAATATGAGCATATCCTCCCGCTGCTTGCTTCTGCCGAGCAGGATGAGGGCGTGAGAGGTATAGTTATAATGATAAATACCGTCGGGGGCGACGTTGAAGCGGGGCTTGCGATTGCGGAAATGCTGGCGGGAATGAAAACGCCGACGGTATCGGTCATTCTCGGCGGAGGACATTCAATCGGACTTCCGATAGCCGTTGCCTGCCGGAGGAGCTTTGCTGTCCCGAGCGCGACTCTGACGATTCACCCCGTGCGCATTTCGGGGACGGTGCTCGGAGTGCCGCAGGCGTTTGCGTCACTTGAAAAAATGCAGGAGAGAGTCAGCGGGTTCATAGTCGGTCACAGCGGGGTGAAAAGGGAGGTGCTGGACGGGCTGATGATGAACACGGGAGAGCTGACGACGGACGTCGGCAGTGTGATAACGGGTGAGGAGGCTGTTGGGCTCGGGCTTATAGACGCGCTCGGCGGCATTGCGGACGCTTTCTCGGCTGTCCGGTCGATGGCGGAAAAGAAATGAGCAAATAACAGATTTTTCTTGATTTATAAAGACGACTGTGATACAATAATCTTTGAATTAAAAAACGGAGGGCGGTTGTCTTATGGCTTTTGACGCTTTGAATACGGTTGCGGTGTCACGCACGGAAAAATATGACCCTGCGGAGCTTTGCGGCATATTTCTGCGTCATTTTGAGCTTCTCGGCATTGACAAATCGACCTTTGATGGGAAAAAGGTTGTCATAAAGCCGAATCTCGTCATGAAAAAGTCGCCGGAATACGCGGCGACGATAGCCCCTGCCGTGCTGGACGGGCTTCTCTCCGCGCTTGATACGTTCGGTTGCAAGCCGACGATTGCAGAGAGCCCCGGCGGGGTATACAGCGCGTCGCGCCTTGAAGGAATTTACAGGGTCTGCGGGATTGCGGAGGTCTGCGAAAAGCACGGGGCGACGCTCAATCTGGACACGACATGGAAAAGGATGTCGTCCGAGAGCGGAAGGCTCGTCAAGAGCTTCAATATAATAACGCCAATTGCGGACGCCGACGTCATAATCGATCTCTGCAAGCTGAAAACACATTCGCTTACGGTCATGAGCGGGGCGGTTAAAAATCTTTTCGGAACGATACCCGGCATTGAAAAATTTGAAGCGCACGCGGCGTATCCCGAATACGGCGATTTTGCCGCAATGCTGTGCGATCTGTGCCTTATGCTTTGCGAAAGCAAGACCGTCATCGCCGTGACGGACGCGGTAATCGGCATGGAGGGAAGCGGGCCGACGGCGGGCGTGCCGAGAAAGTTCGGCTTTGTATCGACGAGCAGAAATCCGTTTTCGTCAGATTTGCTTTCCGCAAGAGTCCTCGGCTTTGACGACAAGGTTACGACGCTCTCCGAAAGCATAAACCGCGGGCTTTGCCCGAAAAAGGCGGAGGAGCTTGTCATCCTCGGAGACTCTGTTCCGTCGGTTGAGAATATAAAGCCGGCAGAGGGAAGCGACAGCAGCATGAAGGCGCTGAAATTTTTCTCGCGCGGGAAGATCGGCAGGATGTTCATGCCGAGGCCGAAGGTCGACGCCGCAATTTGCCGCGGCTGTGGCGACTGCGTCCGTTCATGCCCGCAAAAGACGATAGAGCTTGTCAGAACGGGGCAGGGATCAAAGGCGAAAGTAAATCCGTCACACTGCATAAGATGTTATTGCTGTCAGGAGCTTTGCCCGTTCCTGGCGATAAAGATAAAACGTAATTTCTTTACGAAAATAATAAGCAAAATCAAGTAATCCGGAGAGATACATAGTTATGGAAAACGGAAATATAACAATATTGGCGCCTGCGAAAATAAATCTTTATTTCGGGGTTACAGGCATGAGGGCGGACGGCTATCACGAGATTGAGACCGTTTTGCAGACGGTGAACCTTTTTGACAGGATAACCGTTGCCGTTTCGGCGGGCGAGGGCAGAGAAATTTCTGTCTTTTGCAGGGAGCTTTCAGACCTTCCGCAGGAGAAAAATCTTGCATACAAGGCGGCTCTGGCTTACCTTTCCGCGGCGGAAGAGAATAATATAAAGGTTGAAATATCGATTGAAAAGAAAATTCCGGATAAGGCAGGCTTCGGCGGCGGCTCTTCCGACGCGGCGGCGGTCATGCTTGCGCTCAACACTCTTTCCGGCGACAGATTTTCAATGGCGGAGCTGTTCGGTATCGGGGCTTCCGTCGGTGCAGACGTGCCGTTCTGCATAAAGAAGGGGACTGTCAAGGCGACAGGCTTCGGGGAAATGCTTGAAAGTTGTGCGCCCATGCCCGACTGCTGTATCCTTCTTGCCGTACCGAACGGGGAGAAAACGTCAACCGCGGACGCTTATGCCGCGATAGGCGAGGGCGACGGGAAATCGACTCTTTCCGCAATGCTCTCCGCGCTTTCCGAATGTGACATAAACAAGATATCTGCGGCGATGAAAAACGATTTCGAGACGGTGCAACGTCCGGACAGTCCTTCGGAGCAGCTGAAAAACCGGCTTCTTTCTCTCGGCGCGCGCGCAGCGATGCTTTCGGGCTCCGGAGCGGGCGTTTTCGGGATTTTCGGTTCCGTCAGAGAGGCGAAAGCCGCAAAGGAAGAAATTGAAAATGACGCGAGGGCGTTTGTCTGCGCTCCCGCAAGGCGCGACTACGCATATATAGAAAAATGATGATGAGTGACAGCAAAAAACAAGAGAAAAAGCCGATGCAGTCGTCCTGCGAGACGTGCGAGTTTTATATCTATGACGACCTGACGGACGAATACATCTGCGATATAAGCCTTGACGAGGACGAAATGGCTGATTTTATTTACGGTCAGACAAAGCACTGCCCGTATTATCGCTATTACGACGAGTACAAGAGCGTTCAGAAGCAAAACTGACCTACTTTTCTTCGGGAAGAAAAGTAGGCAAAAGAAGATTTAATAATTGGTTTGAACGAACTTTATAAAAAGAAAACAGGGATGATTTTTTCATCTCTGTTTTTAGTTTGATTGAGAGAGTAGGCAAAAGAAGCTTTTGATAATTGGTTTGAAAAAAACTTAATGTTTTCAAAAGGATTGAGTTTTTCCGTTCCTTTTTGTTTTTCGCCTGCTTTCGGGGCGCCTGCTGACTTATTTTCGCCTTTCCGTGTGATTTTTCGCAAAATTGCACAGACCGGAGCCGAACGGAAAACGCAAATTGCAACACTCTGCCGAAACGGTGGAAATTTTTTGGGAAATTGAAAAAACCTCTTGACAAAAACCGACTCTATGTGTATTATAATATACGGTTAGCGAGCGCTAACCAATATTTTGCGCAACATATTAGCATAAGCTAATTGGGAAAAGTGAGGATGTTATGATGCCGCTCAGCCTTGCAATTGTAGGCGAAGAAAACACGATAAAAAAGATCGGCGGAAGCCCCGAGGTCAGACAGCACCTTGAAAATCTCGGTTTTGTTGTCGGCGGAAACGTGACGGTTGTCACAGCTCTCGGCGGAAACGTCATCGTCAATGTAAAAGAAGCGCGTGTTGCCATCAGCGAAGAGATGGCGAGAAAGATTATGGTATAACGGCGCGGTCAGCGTCTATACATATTTAAGGAAACAAAATCAGTAAATCTGAATGAAGGAGGATATGGGCTGATGAAAACTCTGAGAGACGCAAAAATCGGAGATACCGTCAAGGTTGTGAAGCTCCATGGCGAAGGCGCTATCAAACGCCGTATAATGGACATGGGCATTACAAAAGGCGTCGAGATTTACGTTCGCAAGGTTGCACCTCTCGGTGACCCGATTGAGGTCAAGGTACGCGATTACGAGCTTTCCCTTAGAAAGGCCGACGCGGAAATGATCGAGGTTGAATAAACCTTTTGAGGGGATCGAACCCCTGTTTTTCAAGACTTTATGTTAGCTTTAGCTAACGAAAGAAAGAGAGGATTTTTGGATCATGAGTTTAAGAATTGCCCTTGCGGGCAACCCGAACAGCGGTAAAACAACGCTTTTCAACGCTCTCACCGGATCCAACCAGTTCGTAGGTAACTGGCCGGGCGTTACGGTTGAGAAAAAGGAAGGTAAGCTGAAAAAGCATGACGGCGTCATCATCACAGACCTTCCCGGTATTTATTCGCTTTCTCCCTACACCCTCGAAGAGGTTGTTGCGAGAAACTATCTTATAGGCGAGCGCCCCGACGCTATTCTCAACATCGTCGACGGCACAAACCTTGAAAGAAACCTTTACCTTACAACACAGCTCACAGAGCTTGGAATACCTGTCGTCATCGCCATAAACATGATGGACGTTGTCAAAAAGAACGGCGACAAGATCAACACCGCAGAGCTTTCACGTCAGCTCGGATGCAAGATCGTTGAGATCTCCGCTCTGAAGGGCACGGGCATTATGGAAGCGGCTGAAGCGGCGATCGACGCGGCAAAGAACGCAAAGACCGTTCCGATGCACACCTTCTCCGGTTGTGTTGAGCATGCCATCGCTCATATCGAAGAGGCTGCTGTTCATAACCTTCCGGAAGAACAGCAGAGATGGTATGCGATAAAGATATTTGAGAGAGACGACAAGGTTCTTTCGACTCTCAATATCGCTCCCGAGACAATGGCTCATATCGAAAACGATATCGCCGCTGCCGAAAAGGAAATGGATGACGACGCTGAATCGATCATCACAAACGAAAGATATATTTACATAGGCTCGATAATCAAATCGTGCTATAAGAAAAAGAGCGCAGGTCATCTGACAACCTCCGACAAGATCGATAAGGTCGTCACAAACCGCTGGCTCGGACTTCCGATATTCGCGGCTATCATGTTCATTGTTTACTATCTCTCGATGGTTACTGTCGGTTCTTTCGCAACCGACTGGATGAACGACGGTGTGTTCGGTGACGGCTGGCACCTCCTCGGCATAGGCTCGAAGGCTTACGGCGAAGCGTCAGACACATATTCGGACGCTCTCAACGCTGTAAACGCGTTTGTCGAAGTTGATACTGAAGCTGAAGACTTTGACGCTGCGGCTGTTCTTGAAGCTCTCAAGAACTTCAAACCCGCAGATGGCGAAAACAAGGGAACTGTTATCGTTGAAGATGAGGAAACTCTCGAACAGACGGAAATGACAGTTTACTACGACAAAATCCCCGAAAATCTCACGAAGGCTGAAGAAGCCGGCACAATCGGCATGACTTACCTTGAAGCCGTTGAGTATTTCTCGGGTGAAAATGCGGAATTCGCAGAACCCGATCCCGCTGACTTCGGCGTATGGGTTCCCGGTATTCCCGTTCTCATAGGAGACGGACTTGAGGCTGCAAACGCTCCCGAATGGCTCTCCGGACTTGTTCTTGACGGTATCGTTGCCGGCGTCGGCGCGGTTCTCGGATTTGTTCCTCAGATGCTCGTCCTCTTCCTGCTTCTTGCATTCCTTGAAGCGTGCGGTTACATGGCACGTATCGCATTCGTGCTTGACCGTATCTTCCGTAAATTCGGACTTTCCGGTAAATCCTTCATCCCGATGCTCATCGGTACGGGTTGCGGTATCCCCGGAATTATGGCATCGCGTACGATTGAAAACGAACGTGACCGCCGTATGACAATAATGACGACAACCTTCATCCCCTGCGGAGCAAAGGTTCCGTTCATCGGAATGATTGCAGGCGCGCTCTTCGGCGGTTCTGCTCTCGTTGCAACAAGCGCATACTTCATCGGTATGGCTGCAATAATCATTTCCGGTATTATGCTTAAGAAGACAAAGATGTTTGCAGGCGACCCCGCTCCGTTCGTTATGGAGCTTCCCGCATACCACCTTCCGACAGTCGGCAACGTTCTCCGTTCAATGTGGGAGCGCGGCTGGTCGTTCATAAAGAAGGCGGGAACGGTCATCCTTCTTTCAACAATCTTTGTATGGTTCACATCTTACTTCGGCGTTGTTGAAGGAACATTCCGTATGCTCGCTGAGGATGAACTTGACAAATCAATCCTTGCTGCTGTTGGCGGAGCGATCTGCTGGATCTTCAAGCCTCTCGGCTGGGGAACATGGCAGGCAACGGTTGCATCCATCACAGGTCTTGTCGCTAAGGAAAACATCGTTGGTACAATGGGTATCCTCTATGGTGCTTCGGGCAACGTATGGGCAACGCTCGCAGAGACGTTCTCCGGTATCACAGGTTATTCCTTCCTCGTATTCAACCTCCTTTGCGCTCCTTGCTTCGCGGCTATCGGCGCAATCAAGCGTGAAATGAACAGCGCAAAGTGGACTTGGTTTGCAATCGGATATCAGTGCGGATTTGCTTATGTTATCGCACTTATGATCAACCAGTTCGGTAACCTTATCACAGGCAACCTCGTTGTTTCCGGCGACGTCGGCACGACAGTTGTCAACATCGTAGGCCTTGTTGCAGCGTTTGCATTGCTCGGACTCATCGTTTACATGCTTGTCCGTCCTTACAAGGAAGCTACAAAGCTCACAGAAAAAGTTAAGGTTTCTGCAAAATAAAAAACACTTATGTGAAAGGAGCTGTGTTTTATGTTTGCGTGGATTGCCGATAATATCGGAACGATAATTATATGTGCCGTACTTATACTTATAGTTGCGGCGATAATAATCGGACTCGTCAAAGATAAGAAAAAGGGCAAATCGTCCTGTGGATGTAACTGTGCCCATTGCGCTATGGCAGGCTCCTGCCACAACAACGTCAAAAAAGACAAATGATTTCTGCGGGAGACAGGCAGACGCCCGTCTCCCGTGAAATTTCCCGACGAGTTAGCCAACGCTAACTCGTCCGACGGAGCCCGACACGGTTATCGCAGTGCCGGAAGAAAAAACGACAGAGGTATTTTTAATGGCGATAGTTGAATTCAAAAATGTCAGCCGTGTTTACAAAAGCGGCGACCACGAGCTGAAAGCCCTCGACGGCGTAAATATGTCGCTTGAAGAGGGAAAGTTCGTTGTTATTCTCGGGCCCAGCGGCGCGGGAAAGAGCACGCTTCTGAACCTTCTCGGCGGGCTTGACAGTCCGACGAGCGGAAAGATTTATGTGCAGGGAAGGGATATTTCAACTCTTTCCGGAGACGAGCTTGCGGAGTACAGAGCGGAGAAAGTCGGCTTTGTGTTCCAGTTTTACAACCTCGTCCCGACGCTTACCGTTCACGAGAACGTTTCGCTTGTGAAGGAAATCTCAAAGGACGCTCTTTCCGCAACGAAAATGCTCGAAGAGGTCGGACTTTCGGATCATCTCCGCAATTTCCCGGCGGAGCTTTCCGGCGGCGAACAGCAACGGGTTTCGATTGCCAGAGCGCTGGCGAAGAACCCGAAGATCCTCCTTTGCGACGAGCCGACGGGCGCGCTTGACTCCGAAACGGGAGTCATGGTGCTCAAGTTGCTTCTGAAAATGGCAAGGAGCTACGGAAAGACGATAGTCATAGTAACTCACAACCAGAACATTGCCAGAATGGCGGACACCGTCATCAGGGTCAAAAACGGAAAGATCGTCTCTCAGGAGGAGCAGAAAAATCCCGCCTCGGCAGACGATATCGACTGGTGAGGAGGGCTTTGCCGTGCTTTTCAGAAAACTCTGGAGAACGATGGGGCTTTATCGCGCCCAGTTTATCTCAATGATAATAATGATCGCCCTCGGAGTCGGTATTTTTGTCGGCTTCAATATGGAGTGGGTCAGCATAAAGGGAAACACGGACAGCTTCTTCGACGCTACGGGCTATGCCGACTATCGGATTGTATCCGAAAAGGGATTTTCCGCAGAGGACGTCGAAAAGGTTGAAAATGTTGACGGAATAGAGGCGGCGTCGAGATATATTTCGGTTGCGGTCGGTATCAAGGAATACGAAAAGACGAGCCTTGCGCTGACTGTCACGGAAAACGAAGCCGTTTCGGGAATGTATCTTGTAAGCGGCGAAAAATATGACAGAGCGAGCGAGGACGGTATCTGGCTTTCGGACAGATTTGCCGCCGAAAACGGAATTTCCGCAGGCGACGCGCTTACGTTCGTCTATAAGGGGCTTGAAATAAAGGGAACCGTCCGCGGGCTGATAAAATCCGGCGAGCATATGATATGCGTCCGCGGAGAGAAACAGCTTATGCCAGATTTTTCAACGTACGGCTTTGCGTATATCTCCCCCGCAATGTATAAAAAGGCGCTCGGAAACGCTTTTTATCCGCAGATAAACGTCATATCCGATATGGATAAGAAGGAATTTACGGAGAAGATTGACGGCGTTTTCGAAAATCTCAGTATGATACTCACAAAGGATGAGTCAGCGTCATATGCCGGCGCCTCCGGCGAGACGGAGGAAGGGCAGACGATGGGCTCGATACTCCCCGTTGTGTTCCTTGCGATAGCAGTGCTTACGATGGTCACGACCATGCACCGCATCGCCGCAAAGGAAAAAACGCAGATCGGTACGCTGAAAGCCCTCGGCTTCAAGGACAGAAGAATCCTCTTCCATTACACCTCGTATGCGCTCATCATCGGAATTATCGGTTCCGCGATAGGCGTTGCGCTCGGTTACGGAATCGCCTGGGTGATTATGAATCCGAACGGAATGATGGGAACTTATATGGATCTTCCGGAATGGAAGCTGTATTTCCCCTGGTTCTGCTATGTGACTATCATCGGCATAATCCTTTTGCTGACGCTCATCGGGTATCTCTCCGTAAAGAAGATGCTCCGCGGCACGGCAGCCGACGCGCTCCGTCCGTATTCTCCGAAAAAGATGAAGCCGCTGGCAATAGAAAAAACAAAGTGGTTCCACCGCCGTTCCTTCGGAACGCGCTGGAACATGAGAGACGTTATACGTCATAAATCGCGCACAGCGATGAGCCTTATAGGAATTATCGGATGTACGGTGCTTATAGTCGGTTCGCTCGGTATGCGCGACACGATGGATTCGTTTATAGATATTTATTATAACGGCGCAATAAATTACGCAACGAGAATCGACATCTCCGAAGACGCAACAAAGGAACAGGCGCAGGCTGTCATTGACCGATACAAAGGGGATTACAGCTCGTCTGTCGGAATTCAGATCGGCGATGAGGCGTTCTCGCTCGATATTTACAATACAAAGAACGGAATGATCCGTTTCCCCGATAAAAACAACGATTATATGGATTTGCCGTCCGACGGAGCTTTTGTCTGCGTGAGAATCGCGGATGAGTTCGGGCTCCGCGAGGGCGACGAGATAACCGTCAAACGTTACGGCACGGACAAAGAATATACAATCCGCATTGCCGGTATCATGCGGAGCACGTCAAAGAACATCGCGATTTCCCCCGAATATGCGGAAAAGCTGGGCGTTGATTATTCCGTATCGTATGTATATACAAACAACGGAAGCGCGGACATCAGGGCTGACGCTTCGATTGCGAGCAAGGAATCAAAGCAGGACATAATGGACTCCTTCGACAGCTTCACGGAAATGATGGATATGATGATATATATCCTCGTTGCCGGAGCGCTTACGCTCGGTATCGTCGTGCTTTATAACCTCGGCATTATGAGCTATACGGAGCGTTACAGAGAAATGGCGACATTGAAGGTTGTCGGCTTTAAGGATAAGAAAATCGGCAGGCTTCTTATAAGCCAGAACCTGTGGCTGAGCGTCATAGGGGTGGCTCTCGGAATTCCTTGCGGAATGGGACTGCTCGATTATCTGCTCCGCGCGCTTGCGGGCGAATATGAAATGAAAATGGCAATGAGCTTTGCCAGCATAGCGATAACCGTTCTCCTGACGGTCGGAATGTCGCTTGCGGTCAGCTTTGCCGTTGCGAAAAAGAACAAAAAGATAGATATGGTCGAGGCGCTCAAGGGCGCCGAATAAAAGGCATATAAAAAAACAAAGTTAGGAGGCTTTCTTATGTGCGGCGAACTGATTTCGGCGGCGGGAGCTGCGGCGTTTGCGGCGGCTGTCTGCGCTGTCAAGGATTATATGAGGCGTGTCGGCTTCGGTCGCGGCACGTCGGGAAAGGAAGGAACAAAATGATTAAAACAACTCTTGAAATTGACGGAATGATGTGCGGAATGTGCGAAAGTCACATAAACGACTGTATACGTCAGAATTTTAATGTTAAAAAGGTTTCTTCGTCCCATGCAAAGGGCGAGACGGTCATCATTTCGGAGACCGCCCCCGATGAAGAAATGCTTAAAAAGGTAATTGCGCAGACGGGCTACGACCTGAAAGGAATAAGGTCGGAGCCGGCGCCAGAAAAGACAGGACTTTTCGGTTTATTCAGAAAAAAATAAGGACGAATTCTCCGTTCCCCTTATTTTGATTTTTCCTCCGTTTTTTGAGTCTGAGCCCTCAAAAAATAAAGAAAAAGCACGCACCCTTTCCGGAAAGAAGGGTGCGTGCGTTTTTTTGTATTCGGGAAATGTCCGATAAAATCAACCGCGGATGATTTTGTTGCTCGTTGTCTTGGGGAAGGGCTCCTTGCGGATTACGACTTTTGTCACCTTTTTATAGTTCGGCAGTTCCGCGAGAGCTTCGGAAATGAGCGCTTTGACCTCGCTCTCCGTTTTTTCCTCGCTCAGGTATACCTCGGCTTCAAGCGCGTGCTCGTCGCCCTTGCTGTTTTTCAGTCCGCGGACGACAACCTCGGAGACGCAGTCGATATTCATTATGAGGTTTTCAATCTCCTCGGGATAAATGTTTTTGCCGTTTGAAAGGACGATTATGTTCTTCTTTCTGCCCGTTATGCAGATCTGGTCGTCCGGCGTGATATAGCCGTAGTCGCCTGTGAAGAACCAGCCGTCGCGGATGGCTTCCGCCGTTTTCTCGGGCATTTTGTAATAACCGAGCATGACAACGTCACCCTTTACGGCAATCTCGCCTATGCCTTCCTCGTTCGGCTCGTCTATGCGCCACTGGAGGCACGCAAGGCGGTGACCTGCGGTGTGGAAGTCGTTTGAGCTTTCATCGTTTACGGATACAAGCGGAGAACACTCCGTTATACCGTAGCCGCCTGTCATGGGGATACCGATGTCATTGAAGAAC
>DHMB01000077.1:0-8331 GCA_002405565.1 Clostridiales bacterium UBA4653 | reverse complement strand
AAGAACTCGCCCATTTCGGGACGTATCGGAGCGCCGCCGCAGACAATCTTGCGCAGCTTGCCGCCGAAAAGGTTATGAAGCTCGGCAAAGAGCTTGGGACGAAGGTCAATTCCTATTTTGAGCGCGGCTCTTGAAATTTTGACGCCCTTGCGGAAGGTTTTCAGCTTGCCCTTTTCCTTTAAGTTTTTCATTATGAGGAAATATATGAATTCCGCAATTGCGGGCACGATATATATATTCGTCGGGTGATAGAGCTGCATATCGGAGACGAGCTCGCGCATGACGGCGTTTATGCAGAGAGTCGCATGAAAATGAATGTTTACGAGAATGTCGCAGACGGATTCATATGTGTGATGATAGGGAAGGATGGAAAGCGCGGTGTCGTATATTCTTGATACCTGCATTCCGTAATAAACGCCGCTGACAAGGTTGTGCTCGGAGAGCATAACGCCCTTTGCGATTCCCGTTGTACCGGAGGTGTAAACAAGCATTTTGAGCTCGTTTTCGTCGCTTTTGAGACTGTCATAAGCGGTTTTGTCCAGCTTTGCGCCGTCCGCTATGAGACGTTTATATGAGATGACGCCGTCCGTATCTTCGTCGATGTCGAAGCAGATGAAGGCTTTTATGTTCGGAATCGCCGCCTTGTTTTCGATAAACCACGGCATATACTGCTTGCTGAAGAATACAACCTCGCTTTCGCTGTCTGTCAGCAGGTGAAGCTTTTCCTTTGTTGTGAGCTGACGGTCTATCGGAACGAAAACTCCGGCAGAGCAGAGGGTTGTCAGATAGGCGACAATCCAGTCGTAACGGTTTTCGCTGACTATTGCCATGTGTGATGAACCGAAGCCCATTTCGGTAAGCGCGGCGCCGAGCGCCTCGACGGTCTGATGGAACTCTATATAGGTTACCTCGCGAACGGTTCCGTCCGGATTTTTGAATTTGTACGCGATTTTCTCGCCATCCTCGTTTACAGCCATCCAGAGCATTTCCCGTATGGACGAGAAGGGCTTTATCGGCGCTTTTTCTTTGTTCTTTCTTGACATAAACACATCTCCTTTGAGAAAAATTAAAAATGCTTCGGGCAATAAAAATACCCGCAAAAAACATTATTGTAATTTGAAAAAGTATATGATATAATAATATCATGCGGACGGGTACACGCAACCGCAGTCTAATTATATCGCGGCGGGAAGTCAATTTCAATAAACCGGAAAGCCGCGCTTGTAAACAGATAAAGTATGCCAAAGTAGAACGACAGAAAGCGACTCTACCGGCAGTAGAGAGGAGAATGACCCACTGTGCAGGACATAAAACAGCTCATCGGCAGGAATATAACGCGTCTCAGAACCGCTTCGCATCTGACGCAGGCGGAGTTTGCCGAGCGCCTGAATTATACGGACAAGGCGGTGTCAAAATGGGAAAGGGGCGAATCGCTTCCCGATATTGTCGTGCTGAAACAGATTGCCGACATGTTCGGCGTCAATGTTGATTATCTTCTTTCCGAACACGGGGACGACGAAAAGCCGACGGTCGGCGAGGCGAAGAAAATCCGAGACCGCAATCATTTTATAATCGCGCTGATGGCGATTGTCATCGTCTGGTTTCTGGCGGTGTTTGTCTATTTTCTCGTCAACTCCGTTACGGGAAAATTCCTCTGGCAGGCATATCTTGTGGCGGTGCCGGTGTCGTCGATAGTGGCGCTGGTGTTCAATTCGATATGGGGAAAAACGCGCGCAAACTATATCATCATTTCCGTTCTGATGTGGTCGACCCTGATTACATTCTATGTGCTTCTTCTCAAATATAACATATGGACAATATTTCTTCTCGGAATTCCCGGGCAGACTTCCGTTGTGCTCTGGGCGTGCCTCGGTATAGGCGGCAGAAAGCTGCGTAAGCCGAAGACGAAGAAGGTCGAAGACGAAAAAGAATAAAAGAAATCATCCGAAAATCCGGATGATTTTTTTGTTTACGGGGAAACGGCGGCTAAAATAAAGCAGGGGAAAGAGGGAAGAGCAGGTTATATTATATGGATGTGCGCCGACTTGCGGATTGTCGCAAAAGTGGCTCAAAGGCTATGGCGTGGTATCGGAGACGTAACTATTCGATAAAAATATCAGCGTGCATATTGCAGATATTTTACTTTATAGAATTTTTTGTAGAATTTGAAATAATGCTTGACGAAATAGGAAAATTATGATATAATTACTTGCGGAGCAAGGCGAAGAACAAATTCCTTTCAAACACAAATATATGCCAAAAGCCATTTTGATTGGATTTTGAAAGCCACAGCCTTGTTTTGAAAATTTTATATACCGAAAGGAGAAACCCATGAAACACAAATTTTTCAGAATCGCCGCAATTTTGCTCTGCTTTTCCGTCTTGCTTGCCTTGGTCGGATGCGGGGCGAAGCCGAGCCCCGCTCCGAACGAGACCGAACAAACGGCAAAAAAGCTCTTTTCGGACAAATGGAAAGAGATAACAAGCGGCGAGGCGGTGCCTTCCGAGATATGTGTAAATTATAACCCCGGCGAAATCGATATCTCAAAAGCTCATCTTTCGGATCAGGTGCATATGTCGGAGGTTTGCGGGCATCTCTGCAATTCCGAAACAAAACAAAAGTTTTTCGACGTTTGCAAAAATCTCGACATAGACAAATTTGAAGCCGGAAGCGCCGCCTATGTCAGTAAAGACGCGTCGTATAAGTATTACGAAATAACGCTGATATTCGGCGAAGAACAGTCCCAAACGGATGGCGGGTATGCGCCCAAGCTGTATGTTGACTGCGACGGAGGTGTTACCGTTTTTGTCTATGACGAAAACCGCAATATGTATATTCTCCATGGCACCGGAATCAATTACAGCGATTTCGCACAGTTTGAAAAAGTTGATGAAAGGATAAAATGAAGAAATTTATACGCGTGGCGTTTATTATATTGTTCTGTTTATACTGCTTTATACTGTGCTACGTATTGTTTCTCGGTTCGAGACCGGCAGGCGGCTCGTGGGCGGCGCACGTAGGAAAGTCGGTCAACCTTGTTCCGCTTAGGTCAATAGTTGATTATACGAAACGTTTTGCCGGCGGCAAGGTAAACCTTTCGTCGTTCCTTGCAAATATTTTCGGAAATATTCTCGCGTTTGTTCCGATGGGATTTTTTATACCATGCATTTTCAAAAGGGTAAACAGCTTTCTGAAAAATCTTTTGATTTGCTTTGCAATTATCGTTTGCGTTGAAATTGTTCAGCTGGTCACGACTGTGGGTAGCTTCGATATCGATGATATAATCCTGAATTTAACCGGAAGTGTTCTCGGCTACGCCATTTACAGAGTCAGACCGATATATAATTTTATAAAAAATACACGTAAAAAGTTTTCGTCTTGAATACATATGAAAGCGCACCCTTCGGGGTGCGTTTTTTGTTCGCAGAGTGGTTGTTGGCTTTTGGATTTAAGGCGCTTGTTTTACGTCATTTAAGTAAAAAAACGAACAATTGTTCGGAAAATTATTGACAAACGAACATTTGTGTGGTATAATATGGGCACGGTAAGGGAAAAACCAATCAAAAAGGAGGGTGGCGGTCATATGAACGTACCAAACAAAACAAGAAGCGGGGAGAGGCGCAGTCATGACGGCGTGATCGCCTGTTGCGACCAATGCGGCTCCCCGATATATTCGCCGGATGAGGCGGTTATTGTCGAGGCGACGGACGAGATTATTCACGTCGGTTGCTGGGAAGAATATTCCGAAGAACATATGTTTGATTTTGTGATAAAGGTTTCGGAAAGGGTCGACTATTCCGACGTATAACGTGGCAAAAAAAGAAAAGCTCTCGCCTGAGCGCTTTGCCGAAAAGGCAAGGGACTATTTTTCCGCCTGCGACGCTCCGTATTCCTCTGTCGCATGCAGAAATTGCCCCGAGAAGGACGGCGAAAGAGAACATTGCGTCAAATGCGGCAAAAACAAGTCGCGACCTTATACGCTGTCCGGCCTTTGCGTTGCGCTGGGCATAACAAAGAGCGCGTTTTATTCGCTCCGCGATGACAAAACGTATCGCGAAGCCGTCGAAATGGCGATGCTGAAAATTGAAGCCTATATTGAAGAGGGCGGCGTTTCCGGAGATATTGCGGGTACCGTCGCTCTTGCCGAGCTGAAGGAAAACTTCGGCTGGGGAGAAGAGAAGGCTTCGCCCTCGATAGAAATAGTGCTCGGAGGAGACGCGGAGAAGTTTGCGGGATAGCATAAGGCTCTGCCTTGACATTTCGCCCTCCGAAAAGCAGAAGGAATTCTTCCTCTCCGACGCAAAATACACTGCATACGGCGGCGCGAGGGGCGGAGGAAAGAGCTGGGCGCTTCGCAACAAGTTGATTCTGATGTGTCTTTATTACCCCGGAATTTCCGTGCTTTTGGTGCGCAGGAGCTATCACGAGGTGATGGAAAATCACAAAAAAGAGATTCAGAGCGCTGTTTGCGGCGAGATTCCGCTTGCAAAATACGTTGCGACGGAACGGCGGTTTGATTTTATAAACGGCTCGTCCGTAAAGCTCGGATATTTCCGCAGCGAGGACGATGTCGGGCAATATCAGGGGCAACAATATGACGTTGTTGCCATAGACGAAGCTACGCAAATTTCCGAACAAATGTTCAAAATGCTCTCGGCATCTGTCCGGGGCGTAAACAATTTTCCCAAGAGAATGTACCTCTCCTGCAACCCCGGCGGGATAGGACACGGTTGGGTCAAGCGGCTTTTTATCAGTCGCGAATACAAAGCGGGTGAAAATCCCGATGATTATAAATTTATTTTTGCGTCGGTTTATGATAACGACGCACTGCTGAAAAGCGATCCGGATTATATCTGCCGTCTTGAAAATCTTCCGGAGGATATAAGAAACGCATGGCTTTTCGGCAACTGGGACGCGCTTTCGGGTCAGTTTTTTGAGGAATTCGATTATTCCGTTCATACCTGTCCCGAGGCGCCCGGAATGCCCGAAGGGGAATATTTCTGCGCCGTTGACTACGGGCTTGATATGCTTGCCGCGGAATTCATAGCGGTAAAGGACGGACGAGCCGTAGTTTACGACGAAATATACGAGCCGTCGCTCATCGCAAGCGACGCCGCGGCAAAAATCAAGGCAAAATTGCCGGAGGGAGCGATCGTCATTGCTCCTGCGGATCTTTGGAGCAGGCAGAAGGACAGCGGACTTTCAATTGCGGACATTTTCGCAAGGGAAGGCGTTTATTTCACCAAGCTGAAACCCCGCCGGGAGGACGGCTGGCTTGCAACAAAGGAATGGCTTAAAGTTACGGACGGCGTATCGAGGCTTGTCATAAGCCGGAGGTGCAAAAATCTTATCCGCAGTCTCGGTCAGCTGACGCACGACCCGAAAAACCCGTGCGACGCGGCAACCGTCCCGCACGAAATAACTCACGCGCCGGACGCACTCCGCTATTTTGCCTCATATTTCCCATGCGGAGACGAAGAGAGCGGCAAGAGGCGGTTATTTGAAAAGATCAAAAGGAAAGGACGATTTACTTGAAGGACAAAAAGACATTTTATACAGAGACCCGCGAAGAACAGGCGGAGCGCTTGTTTTCGTCGGCGCGGGCGCAGAGAAGCACAACCGACGATTATTGGAAGAAGATGCGGGCGTATTATGATGGCTGTCACGAGACGGCGAGACAGACGGGAGATTTTCTTTCGTCAATCGATCTGCCCTGGATTCCCGCCTCCGTGCCCGACGCATATATGCACGTTGAAAGTCAGATAGATTCTCATATCCCCGATTTTGAATTTTCCGGCAGGGGTGACGGAGACAGAGCCTTTGCCGCCGAGCGGGAGAAGGTTGTCCGATATGTTTGCGATATAAACGATATGGAGACGAAAAATGCCGTAAACGAGCGCAGGCTCGGGCTTTACGGCAGCGCGGTATGGAAGCTGTCCGTCGGCATAAGCGATGCGGGCGACGCGGAAATCAAGATTGAAAATCCGTCCCCCGAATGTATTTTCACAGACCCCTCCGCCGTTTCGACAGACGAATGCGAATACATCATTTATACTTATAAGATGAGCAGAATGAAGGCGCGCAGGGTGTTTGCGGAGGACATTCGCAGGGAAAACACGTCGCTTGACGACATAATCAGGGAGAGCAACCGCAGGGGCGGCGTTTTTGCACCCGATAAGGGCGGGGACGACTGCGAGCTTATTGACATAACGGAATATTGGTTCCGCCAGCCGGAGGATGGGACGTGCGTTTCCGTCGGTGCGGACGGGAAAAATTATGTTTATTCCTATAAGGCGGGCGATATTGCTCTTTCAATACTTATCTGCGGCAGGGAAATACGCTATATTCCGAAGTTCTGGGAGAGCACCGGTTGCACAAAATATCCGATCGTCATTTATAACAGAATTCCGAGGGAAGGTTCGATCTGGGGGCGGAGCGAGATAGATCAGATAATTCCGCTAATTGACGCGGCTGACCGTCAGCTCGCCTTTGCCCAGCTCAATACCGCGTTTTCCGCAAGCGACATCATCGTTTGCGAGGAGAACGCCTTTTCTCCTGACTGCTACCCCGAAAGCAGACCGGGCGCAGTCTGGAAGCTGCGTCCCGGAATGACGGGCAAGGTGAACAGGCTCGGCGGACTTTGCGAGAGCGGCGGGCATTACGAGATAGTCGAGCGTTACCGCGCGCTTATGAAGGAGGCTCTCGGAAACTACGACTTTCTTCTCGGCGATTCGGCAACAAAGGTCACGACGGCAACAGGTCTTGCAATCCTTTCGGACTTTGCAAACAAGAGAGTAAACTCCAAAAACGCCTGCAAAAAGGCAGGCTTTTCAAGGCTGTACCTTTTGATAGACTGTCTTGCTCTTGAAATTTACGGCAGAGAGAAGCTGGAATCGATCGGCGTAGCCGGGGAGGATATGCCCTGCGACGGAATCGACTATATCAATCGTTACGGTTATGTTCCCGAGGTTGATATAAGAATTCACATCGGCGACGCTATCGAATATTCGCGTTCGCTTGCAATGTCGGCTCTCAAAACAATTATGGATTCCGATATAACGGAGGAAAATTATCCCGTGGTCAGAGAATATATAAGGACAATGGAGCTTCCCGAATGTGCCGAGCTTCTCTCTGAACTTGACGGGGTTTATAAAAACGATGGCAAGGAGGAGAAAGAATGAATTCCGAAAATGAAAATAAAGTCGGGGTTTCGCCGGCAGAGGACGAAATCGTTTCTGCGGATGTCGCAAGCGCGGGCGAGGCGTCCGATAAGGAAAAGCAGGAAGCTGCGGAGAAAACGGGAAGCGAAGAGGAGGGCGCCGCCCCCGCCGCGGATGCGGCGGAGGCGCCCGCCGACGCTATGCCCGAAGGCGGCTCCGAGCCGGAAGCGGGGGAGGAACCCTCAGAGAAAGAAGAAAGCCCGGAGATGGGCGGGCGTGCTCAGCCGGAGGCTGAGCAGGGCGGCGCCGCAGAAATACAGACGGAGATTTCGGACGCCGATATACGAAGGATCATAGCCGATCCGATGTTTGTTTGCTTTGCAAAGGGTAAAACGCAGGATATTGCGTCTCTTTGCAGAGACTTTTGCACAATGCTTGCGCAAGGAGAGAACGCAATGGAAAAGAGCAATCTTTCCGAGTCCGTTCTTGCCCGCGTAACCCCCGGCGGCGGAAATTACGGCGCAGGCGTCGTGCTTACGGAAAGGCAGAGAGCGCTCGCAAGAAGTGCGGGAATGTCATACAGGGAATATTATGATCTTATTTCGGGCATACCCGAACACACAAGAAAAAACAACAGATAACAAAAAGGAGAATTATATAACAATGGAAGATATTTATACTTGGTCAAACGATATGTATCCCCTCGTCAAAAAGAGCTTTGACGAAAGATACAAACAGAGAATAAATTACATAGGCGAGGTTGCCGGGATAGTTTCCCGCAAGGATACTTCATATAAGCTGGATTCGCTCGGCGGCTACGGACTTCTTTCCGATTATAACGGCACCCTTGCCGTTTCGTCCGGCACAGGCGGTTTTACGGAGGTTATAACTCCGAAGGAACACGCTCTTGCAATGCCCGTTTCATATAAGGACGCAAAGACCGATATGCTCTTTGCGGCAAACAAGGTCGGTATCCGTCTTGCAGATTCCGCATATATGACGGTATGGCATGCATTCTGCAAGCTGTTTGGTAGCGCGCAGACAACTATCGGTGCGGACGGCGTTGCCTGGGCTTCGACAAAGCACCCTGTTTCGTCCGTTGGCAGCGCAAAATTTTCAAACCTTATGGACGACGCTCTTTCGCTTGACGCAATCTGTGCGGCACAGGCG
>DHMB01000099.1 GCA_002405565.1 Clostridiales bacterium UBA4653 | reverse complement strand
AACATCACGCTCGACTGGACCGTGCCCGCGGATCTCAAAGATCAGCCCGCGCTGGTCGGCGGCAAGGAGATGGACTTCACCTACGGCGACTGCAAAAAAGAGATGGACATGATCAACCGCGCGTTCATCGAAATCATGATAGAGGGCGACGCAAACGGCAGAGGCTTCCAGTATCCTATCCCCACATATTCAATCACCCGTGATTTTGACTGGTCGGAGACCGAGAACAACAAGCTCCTCTTCGAAATGACCGCAAAATACGGCACACCGTATTTCTCAAACTACGTAAACTCCGATATGGAGCCGAGCGACATCCGCTCGATGTGTTGTCGTCTGCGTCTTGACCTTCGCGAGCTCCGCAAAAAGTCCGGCGGCTTTTTCGGCAGCGGCGAGTCCACAGGCTCGATCGGCGTTGTAACGATCAACCTTCCCCGCCTTGCATATCTTGCGGAAAACAAGGAAGACTTCTATAAACGCCTCGATCACATCATGGACGTTGCGGCGCGTTCGCTCAGCGTCAAGAGAAAAGTTATCACAAAGCTCCTCGACGAAGGACTTTATCCTTATACAAAGCGTTACCTCGGCACCTTCAAGAACCATTTCTCGACGATCGGTCTCGTCGGCATGAACGAAGCGGGTCTGAACGCAAACTGGCTCAGAAAAGACATAACTCATAAGGAAACGCAGGACTTCGCAAAGGAATGTCTCAATCATATGCGCGAGCGCCTCTCCGATTATCAGGAGCTCTACGGCGACCTTTACAACCTTGAAGCAACTCCCGCAGAATCGACGGCGTACCGCCTTGCAAAGCACGACAAGCGCCGTTATCCGGATATAATCACAGCCGGCACGGAGGAATCTCCTTATTATACAAACAGCTCTCATCTTCCCGTCGGCTATACGGAGGACATCTTCTCCGCGCTCGACATTCAGGATGAGCTCCAGACGCTTTATACGTCGGGCACCGTATTCCATGCGTTCCTCGGCGAAAAACTTCCGGACTGGAGATCGGCGGCGTCGCTCGTCCGCAAGATTGCGGAAAATTACAGACTCCCCTATTATACCCTCTCCCCCACATATTCCGTCTGCGCAGAGCACGGATATATCGCGGGCGAGGTCTATGAGTGCCCCGTGTGCAAAAAGAAAACAGAGGTATACAGCCGTATCACGGGCTATTACCGTCCCGTTCAGAACTTCAATGACGGCAAAGCGCAGGAATTCTCCGAGCGCAAGGAATATGTCATCGAGCGTTCCCACCTGACTCACTTCGGCGTACTCGAACACAAGGAACCGGAGCATAAGGAGGAGCACGAGCCGAAGACTGCCGCAAACCTGCTTTTCACAACGAGAACCTGCCCGAACTGCAAGATTGCAAAGGCGCTCCTCGAAAAAGCAGGCATTGCATACGAAAACATTTACGCAAACGAAAACGAGGATATGGCAAAGGCATATGACATCGTGACCGCACCGACGCTCGTCGTTCCGGATGGTGACGGAGTCAGACGTCTGAAAGGCGTATCCGAAATCAGAAAATATATAGAGTCGCTTTGATAAAAATGCATGATATTATAATAATCGGCGCAGGGCCGGCGGGACTCACCGCCGCGCTCTACGCTCTCAGAGCGGGAAAAACCGCGCTCATACTTGAAAAATCAAACTTCGGCGGTCAGATGACGTATTCTCCGAAGATTGAAAACTTCCCCGGCACCGCGCAGATAAGCGGCAACGAGCTTGCCGAGCAGCTTATAGATCAGGTCATCTCGCACGGCGCGGATATCGAGCCCGAGGAGGTTACCGGCATAGAAGACCTCGGCGGGACGAAAAAAGTCATAACGACGAGCGGAAGCTACGAAGGGAAAGCCGTCATCATCGCCGCAGGCGTAAAACACAGAATGACGGGAGCCGAAGGCGAGGAAAAATTCCTCGGCGAGGGCATATCCTTCTGCGCCGTCTGCGACGGAGACTTTTATTCCGGCAAAGAGGTTGCCGTCATCGGCGGGGGAAACAGCGCCCTTCAGGAGGCTGTCCTTCTCTCCGAAAAATGCAAAAAGGTCACTCTCGTTCAGAACCTGCCGTATTTCACGGGCGAAAAGCGACTGCTTGACGTGCTCCGCGAGAGGGATAACGTCGAATATATCACAGGGTCGACCGTCCGCCGTTTTGAAGGCGAAGGAAAGCTCTCCGCCGTTGTCATAGCGGACGAAAGCGGAAAAGAAGCCTCGCTTTCCGTCGACGGTGTGTTCGTTGCGATAGGGCTTATTCCGTCCAACGAGATATTCGCCTCCGTCTGCGGGCTTGACGACCGCGGCTATTTCGATTCCGGCGAGGACTGCAAAACAAAAACCCCCGGAATTTTCGTCGCG
This sequence comes from Clostridiales bacterium UBA4653, assembly GCA_002405565.1. Classification (GTDB taxonomy): domain Bacteria; phylum Bacillota; class Clostridia; order Oscillospirales; family CAG-272; genus CAG-841. The sequence continues at coordinate 1,186 of DHMB01000099.1, read as the reverse complement.
GGGGACTGTCGCAGAAAGAACATAAGACAAATTACAACGGCGTGTGCCGACGGTTCAGTTGCCGCTCTTGCCGCTTGCAATTTCATAGATTTATCCTAAAATAATCTCCTAAAAACAAATCCGCCGCGGAATTCCGCGGCGGATTTGTTTTTCAGGTTCTGATTATTCAACAATATAATCTTTGAGTTCTTCAAAGAGCTTATCGCAATCGTCGCCGTAAGCGGTGAGTGTGATAGGGCTGAGAAGGTCAAGGCTGAATATACCCATTATAGACTTTGCGTCAACAACGTATCTGCCGCTGGAAAGGTCAACCTCCGCGTCATACTTGCGTACTATTTCAACAAAATCTCTGACCGCCTCTATTGAAGAAAGACGAATTTTAACTGTTTTCATTTGTAATCTCCTTTCGACTGTTAAGCCTTATACATAATATATAATAACAAAAAGGATTTTACTTGTCAATATAATAAAAAAATTTAATTTACAACAGAGAGAGAAAATGAAAAGCATAGCAGGTATCCCTGCCAGAAGGAGAACAGCAAAAGGCAGAGCGCCGGCAACTTTCCGACCCTTCTCACAAGCGGATAAAGTGCGGAAAGCAGTACAAGCGTCACACAGCAGACAAGCGCCGAGGCAAAAAACGCCGTCGCTTTGAAATTCAGCGGTATCCATATGTAAGTCAGGGCGTAGACGCAGCCGTAAAGCAATGCCGCCGTGCCGGACGGTTTTCCGCAGAGGTGAAAGGGCGAGAAAAATGCAAGCGAAAGCGAAAATGACAAAAGGCAGAGCGAAATCACAAAAAATATTATAAAAATGACTGTCGGCAGCGCCCATGCCGGCGTGCAGACCTCCTCCCAGCCCTCGCTGTCCGTTCCGTTTATCGCAAAAAGTATCCCCAGCGCCAGCGCCGCGCCCATGATTATAAGCGTCAGCGTGACATTGACGCACGCCAGCTCTTTCCCGATATTGCGTTTTATCTCTTTTGACATAGTTCTCATATAACCCCCCGCCCCTACTTTTCTTTGAAAAGAAAAGTAGGCAAAAGAAACTTCAGTTATTGGTTTGTAAAAATTTTATATTCTCATAAAAGACGCGAATTGTCGCCCATTCTTGGTTCGCGCCGTTCTTTCCTTTGAAAAGAAAGGTAAGCAAAAGAAACTTCAGTTATTGGTTTGCAAAAATTTTA
>DHMB01000067.1 GCA_002405565.1 Clostridiales bacterium UBA4653 | reverse complement strand
ATGCGCTTCCATTTTGCGAGCGAGTGGACAACGGCGGCTTCCGTGCCGGTTTCCTTTATATCAAAGGTTACGGGGCGTTCGACTCCGTTTAAGTCGTCGTTGAGTCCCGACTGCGGCTCTACGAACAGCGGCGCGGACACTCTGCGCAGATTGAGCGCACTGCCCAACTTTTCTTCAAAAATACTGTGTATCATACCGATCGCGGTCTGCGTGTGGTAAATGCCGAGCGCGGATACATATCCCTGCGGCACGATTGTTCTGCTCATAGACAGCCTCCTTTTTTCATTAAAAAATTGTTACTATGATATCACAGCGGCGGAGGATTGTCAATAGAAAAGACGAAATAATGCGGAAAATCCGCCGTTTTCGACTATCTTATGCGGAAAAATTGGGGAAAACGCGAAAAATGCTCGGTCGGAGCAAATTATCTTTTTCCTGCGGTTCGATAGGAATATGCAAGCTTGCAGAGCCTGCAAATTTCCGGAGAGGAGAGAGTAAAAAGGAGCGGAATGACCGCCCCCTTTGATGAAAATATAAAATTTTTGCAAAACAAATAACCGAAGTTTCTTTTGCCTACTTTTCTTCTCAAAGAAAAGTAGGTCAGCCGATCATGGGCTCGCTTCTGCCGGTCATTGAATAGGGAGTCGCGCCCTTTATGGAAATGCTCTTCTTGAGCCTTATATCCTGAGACGAAGCGCCGACGAGAAGATCAAATCTGCCGTCTTCAACGACCCATTCTCCGAGGGAAACGTTGTAATGCGCGAGGGACGAGAGCGGCAAAACAAAGCGCACATCAGCCTTTTCACCTTTTTTGATGAATATCTTGTCAAAATATTTCAGTTCTTTTTCGGGGACGGAAAGCGTGCAGAACGGGTCGGAAACATAGAGCCCGAAGACCTCGGCTCCGTCAAAATCGCCCGTGTTTTCGATTGTGAACGATACTGATATTCCGTCATCTGCGATTTCCGCCGAGAAAGCGTCATAGGCAAAGGTCGTATACGAGAGACCGTGCCCGAACGGGAACTGAACCTCATCGGGGTGGCGGTCGTAATAGCGATAGCCGACGGCGAGCTTTTCATTGTATTCCGCGCAGTAACCGTTGCCGGGATAACCGAGGTCGGTGCGCATGACTTTCGGGAACGTTTCAGCGAGCCTGCCGGATGGGTTTACTGCGCCGCAGAGGACATCTGCAATCGCGCTGCCTTCGGCTTCTCCGCCGAGACCCGAATATATTATCGCAGCCGACTTTTCCTTGCAGTATTCGTCAAGAGTTATCGCTCCGCCTGACTGCAAAACGATTATGACATTGCGGTTGACCTTGCATGCGCCTTCGATGAACATCTCAAAATTCGGATTCATAAGCAGACTGCGCCTGTCGAAGTTTTCCGTGTCCTCGGATTCCATCGCTCCCGCAAAGATGACAACGGCGTCTGCCTTTGCAACGTTGCGCCTGAATTCCCATATGCCCGGCCACAACATAACGGGGGAGAATTCGCCTTTTTTATACGCTTGTATATATTCGATTTCGCAGTCAGGGAGACGCTTTTTCAGCTCTTCGAGCGGACTTTCAACGTAGCTTTCCGCCTGATAGACCTCTGCGCTGCCCTGTCCCTGAACGAGAGGCGATACGGCATATTCGCCGACAACGCATATCTTTTTGTATTTCCCGCTTGTCAGCGGAAGAGTGTTGTTTTCGTTTTTGAGAAGTACCATGCCCGCCGCCGCAACCTCTCTTGCAACCTCGTGCAGAGCGGCTCTGTTGTAGGCTTCGGTTTCCTTCGGCACCGGCAAAGCGGCGAGACGAAGCACCCTTTCGACGGCGCCGTCAAGCGCGGCTTCCGTAAGCGTGCCGTCCGAAAGACCTTTTTTAATTTCGTCGACAATGTTTCCGTTCGGCGGCATCTGAAGGTCAAGCCCTGCCATAACGGCACGGCAGATATTGTGGACTGCGCCCCAGTCGGAAACGACAAAGCCTTCAAAGCCCCATTCGTCCTTGAGAATTTTGCGGAGGAGCTGACTGTGCTCCGAGCACCAGACGGAATTTACCTTGTTATAGGCGCACATTATCGAATCAGGCTGAGCCTTCTTGACGGCTATCTCAAACCCGCGCAGGTATATCTCGCGCATTGTTCTTTCGTCAATTTCAACGCTTGTATCAAGACGGTGCTTTTCCTGATTGTTGAGCGCATAGTGCTTCGGGCAGGCGCATACGCCTTTCTCTTTGAGACCGAGAATAAATTCCGCGGCGAGCTCGCCCGTAATGACCGGATCCTCCGAATAATATTCGAAATTTCTGCCGCAAAGGGCGTTTCTCTTTATGTTCATGCCGGGGCCGAGAAGCATTGAAACGCCGTGGTGAGCACACTCGACGCCCATTGCCTCGCCCAGCTTGCGCGACGCTTTTTTGTCCCAGGAGGAGCCGACGCAGCCGACGGAAGGGAACATAACGCAGTTGTCCTCTTTTTCCGCGCGTACGCCTGCCGTTCCGTCCGCCATTTTGCGTGCTTCTATGCCGAGACGGGGAATTTCAGCCGTCGTCATCGAGGTTGCGCCTGTCAGAAGGATGGCTTTTTCTTCTGTTGTGAGTTCCGAAATTATCTTTTTTATATCCATAAATATCAGCTCCGCAGTTGATTTTTTATTATTCTATCATACCGCCGCGGGATATTCAAGGCGGTATTGCGAAAAACAGAGGTGAGAAATGAAAAAATCCCCGGGAGGGGAAAAGCATAACCGCCGGACACCTGACCTATGTCAGACATCCGGCGGCTACTATTCAGTTAAATTTTTCGGATAATCGCGATGTCAGGAATGTGTGCGTGCTGTCAACTGAAGGAGAACGTCGTTGTCGGCGAGATCGGAAATGCTTCTCAGATATTCTTCAGTATGATCTTTCAGAACTCCCTCGCCACCATAACAAGTTATGATGTGTGAAAGCTCGAGATAACCGTCGTCTCTGATAAACGCATGGAAGAAAGGACTATAACCGTTGAATGTGTTTATAAGGTTGAGCACCTCGGCTGTCTTGTCGATTCTGTCAAATATGGCCCTGAAATCGCACCATCCGTCGTAGCCCACGTCGATAGCCAATCTTACGGAGTCATCATGGTTGCGGATGGTTATGCTGGCGCCCACAGTGAATCCTCCGTCGTTGGTGTTCCAGTCGCAGTCGAGCTTCCAGTCCTTGAAAACCTTTTTTATGTTGTTTAATGCTTTTACGGTGTTGATGTGCATGTTTGCAGTCTCCTTGATTTTTCAAAATGTTTCGCCTTACCGCCTGCGCGGTCGGCTCGTGATCTGCGCACGTCTCTTACCGATATTTAATTTGCACACGGATTTTTGAGCTACCCCCCCACGTGCCCGTACATTGTATCAAAAATTTTAATGTTTGTCAATATTTGTCGATGAAATTTCTGCAAAATTTTGTAGAAAATCGCGTTGACGGCGGGGAAAATATATGGTATACTTGAAAAAATAACATAAAAATTGCGGCTGGGAGGCGGTTTGATTTGAAAAAAATGCTTATCATCGGCATAGCGGGCGGATCCGGAAGCGGAAAGAGCACCGTTGCAAAGCTCATCGAGGAGGCGTTCAAGGGGGACGTGACGCTCATCCGTCACGACGACTATTACAAAGCCCAGCATGACAAGACCTATGAAGAAAGAACAAAGCAGAATTATGACTGTCCCGACGCATTCGATACGGAGCTTATGTCCGAGCATATCGCGGCGCTGAAAAGGGGAGAGGCGGTCGACTGTCCTGTTTATGACTACATGATACACGACAGAAGCGATAAAACCCGCCGTATCGAGCAGACGTCGGTTCTTGTTATCGACGGAATCCTCATCCTCGCGGAGCCGAGCCTGCGCGAGCTTATGGACATCAAAATATATATCGACACCGACGCCGATATAAGAATTCTCCGCAGAATCGTGCGCGACGTGAACGAGAGGAAGAGAACGCTTGAATCCGTCATCTCGCAGTATATGGCGACGGTCAAGCCCATGCACGAGGCGTTCGTCGAGCCGAGCAAAAAATATGCTGATATAATCGTCCCCGAGGGCGGACACAACCTCGTCGCGATGGAGATGATATACAATCGTATAAAACATCATCTTGAATGAAAAATCAAGGCGGGAGCTGGATTTCAGCTCCCGCCTGTTTTTTATCGCACACTTTCTTTTGCAACGCTTTTTATAATTTCCACTCCGCGCATGAGCAGACTTTCGGGAATGTTCAATGCCGGAAGAAGTCGCAGACAGCCTTTTGCAAGCGTCACGAGCACGCCTCTCTCGGCGCATTTTTTCGCGATTTCATATGACGGTTGCTCCGTCTCAATGCCGATCATCAGTCCCTCTCCTCGGACTTTTTTTATGCCTTCGGCACCCCTGAGCGCACCGAAAACAAGCGCCGATTTGCGTCTGACCTCGGCGAAAAGGTTTTCCGTGAGCCGGCGGACAACAGTCTCCGCTCCCGCGCAGGCGCAGGCGTTGCCGCCGAAGGTCGAGCCGTGGTCGCCTTCTCCGAGGATGTCGGCGGTTTTCCCGAAAAAGAGCGTCGCGCCGAGGGGAAGTCCGCCGCCGAGCCCCTTTGCAAGGGTGACAATGTCCGGGGTGAGCCCATAATTTTCATAAGCGAAAAGTCGTCCGCAACGCCCGAGCCCGCACTGGATTTCGTCGCAGATGAGGAGAATGTCATTTTCTTTTGTGACCTTTTTTATGGCTTGCGCAAAATCCTCCGACAAGGGAAGAACTCCCCCCTCGCCTCTGACACATTCAATCATCACGGCGCAGACCTTTCCCGTTTCGCAAAGGCGGAAAAGCTCGTCGGGGCGGTTTTGGTCGACATATTCAAAGCCCGGGGTCAGAGGGGTAAAGTCGATATGAAATTCCGCCTGCCCCGTTGCGGAGAGCATGGAAATAGTCCTTCCGTGAAAGCTGCCTTGCAGGGTTATGACGGTGTGCCGCTCGCCCGTATATTTTTGCGAGGAATACTTTCTTGCCGCTTTCACGGCACATTCGTTTGCCTCCGCGCCGGAATTTGAAAGGAATACTCTCTCCGCTCCGCTCTTTTCGCAGAGAAGGTCGGCAAAGGAAATCTGCGGAGAAGATATATACGAATTTGAAATGTGCGGCATTTTGCCCGCCTGCTCCGTGACTGCCGAAAGCCAGATATCATCGGATGCACCGAGGATATTGACTCCCGTCTGCGCTCCGAGGTCGATATACATTTTTCCGTTCGGGTCAAAAACAAGGCTGCCTTTCCCGAAGGCGATTTCAACGGGGATTTTTTTATATGTTCTGATGAGATGTTTTGTTTTTTCGGTCAATTTTTGCGCCTCGTATAATAAAATATACTTATATTCTATTTATTTTCGCGGAATTTGTTACTTTTTTGTTATGGTAAAAACTTTTTTTCGCGAAAATTTGACAAAACACGACTTATATTGTATAATATAATCTGTTAAATACGAAAGGACTGCCACAAGATAATGAAATCAAGAATAATTTTCATAGTTATCTCGGTTATTTCGGCGGCGATATTCGGGGTGACTTTTATCGGCGGTGCGGGCGACTGGTGGATTCCTCCGGCAGCGTTCTGCGGGACGTATCTTGCCCTCTGCATACTGTTCTGGGCTGTGATAATCATATCGTGCCTTTTCATAAAGCCGAATAAAGTTTATGACCGTCCGTCAAAATTTTATGAAAAAATGTTTGCCGTAATTTATGACGGCGTTATAAGGCTGTTCAGAGTCAATCTGCACGTAAGCGGCGCGGAAAAGCTGCCGAAGGAATGTTATCTTCTCGTCTCAAACCATCGCTCCAATTTTGATAATATGGTCGAATGTGCAGCGGCGGGCGGAAGAAACATTGCGTACATATCAAAGCCTTCAAACTTTAAGATACCGATAGCGAGACGTTTTATGCGCCGTTGTTGCTATCTTGAAATCGACAGGGAAAACCCGAAAAACGCTTTTGCGACAGTCGGAAGAGCGGTCGACTTTATAAAAAATGATGTCTGCCCCGTCGGACTTTTCCCGGAAGGGCACAGAACTCATCAGATACAGATGGACGAATTCAAGCACGGGTGTTATCTGATAGCCGAAAAGTCGGATTGTCCGATCGTCGTTTGCGCTGTGCGCGGGACGGAAAAGATACATAAGAACTTTCTTTACCGTCACACGGACGTATACGTCGACTTTCTTTCCGTAATTCCGAAGGAACAGATACACGGCAGACGCGCGATAGAAGTCTGCGCCGAAACAAAGAAAATAATTTCAGACTTTCTGAATGAAAAAGGAGAAACTCAAAATGATACGAGTACTTTACAACCCGCTGGCAAATAACAAAAACGGCAAAGCCGAGGCTGAAAAGCTGAAAGAAACCTACGGAGAGGGAATATCGTTTGAGGATGTTACAAAAGTCTCCGATATTCCGGCATATCTTGCCGCTTCGGGCGATGATACAATCGTCCTTGCAGGCGGCGACGGCACAATAAACCGCTTCGCGTGCGATGTTTACGGCAAGCTCCCCGAAAAGAAAATTCTTTATTATCCCGCAGGCTCCGGCAACGATTTTTATAACGACGTCAAGGATTCCGCAGAGAGGGAAAACGGACTTGTTATTCTCAATCCTTACATAACAGACCTTCCGACAGTCACCGTCAACGGAAGAACACAGCCGTTCGTAAACGGTATCGGTTACGGTATCGACGGTTACTGCTGCGAGGAGGGCGATAAGCACAGAGAGCGCTCGGACAAGCCTGTGAACTATACGTCGATCGCGATAAAAGGGCTCCTTTTCCATTTCAAGCCGGTGAACGCAAAGGTTACAGTCGACGGAAAGACATATGAATTCAAAAAGGTTTACCTCGCGCCGTCCATGAACGGTCGCTTCTACGGCGGCGGAATGATGATTGCTCCCGCGCAGGACAGACTGAATAAGGAGCATTCGCTTTCCGTTGTGCTCTATTACGGCGCGTCCAAGCTGAAAACTCTTATGGTCTTCCCCTCAATCTTCAAGGGCGAACATATCAAGCACACGGAGATGGTTGAGGTTATTACGGGGCACGACATAACTGTCGAATTTGACCGCCCGACAGCTCTCCAGATCGACGGCGAGACGATCGTCGGCGTTACGGGCTATACCGTTCATTCTGCAAAATAAAAATGTTCTTAAAATCAAAAAACTCCCGTCACAGCGGGAGTTTTTGTGTTTTATACTGATGTATAATATTTGCGCGAGCTTTTGTGCCTGCGGGGATGTGGGGAGGGGAAGAGGACTTTGCCTCACTAAATTGTGGCGGGCAAAAGGAGCGGGAATCCGTTACTTTAACGAAAGTATAAATTTCGCACAAATCAATTATTGAAGTTTCTTTTGCCTTCTTTTCTTTTCAAAGAAAAGTATGGTGGGTTTCTGCAAAGGTTACTTCTTTATGTACTTTCTTTTTTGAAAAGAAAGTACGAAAGAAAGCAATTCGGGGAGAACCCCGAAGCCCCCTTAAAAGTTCAAGGCATGGCTTTTCTGCCCCGTCAGCTTTACCAAAGCAAAGGCGGAAGTGAAGTTCGAATCTTAAAGCGTTTTTGATGGTGCGGAGCTTTTGTACCTGCGATTACGGGATAAAGCAAGAGTTTTGCCCGATTTTTCAAAGTAGAAATCGAAAAGGAGCGGGAAACCGCTCCTTTGATGAGAATATAAAATTTGTTCAAACAAATAATTGAAGTTTCTTTTGCCTGTTTTTTCTCGAATAAAAGTGCGGTGCAAATCAGAAATGAGCATAAAGTTGCCGTTTTTTATAAAAATATAAAATTTGCACCAATCAATAACCGAAGCTTCTTTTGCCTTCTTTTCTTCTCGAAGAAAAGAAGATCAGAGGATTTCGATATCAACCGGGAGGGTGAAGCCTTGAGACGGAGCGAGGCAGAGAATGCCTTTTTTGTTTTCGAGTTCTTCTGTCGGCACTCTTTCGTCCGAGCCGCTCCAGGGCTCAATGCAGACAAACTCCGCACCGGGCTTTGCCCAGAGCCAGAGCATAGGCGTTTTGCCGAAGGTTTCGCGAAGGTACGGAATGCCGTCGCTGCCGACGAGCTCCGCATAAGTTGAAGCCGGAGCTTCAAGGGCGAGCGAGCCGTTTTCAAAGAGCTCCTTTGAAAGGACTATATCCGTTTCGCCGTCAAGGATGAGCTTGTTTTCCGGATTGCCGACGGTGTCGTTTCCGTCAAGATAGGGGAGAACGGCGTGTTCGGGCGTTCCGAAGCGGAGCGTGTCACCCATGCTGATGTTGAAGCCAGGATGGACGCCGACGGAGAAATACATATTTCCTTCGCCCTTGTTTGTGACAGTCAGCTTCTGAACGAGAGTGTTTCCCGAAAGGGAATATTCTGCGTCAAAATCAAATTCAAAGGGGAAGGACATAAGCGTTTTTTCGTTTGATGAAAAACGGAGGAGGACAGAGTCATCCTTTTTTTCAATTACTTCAAAGCTACTGCCGCGGAGGAAACCGTGCTTCTGCATAAAGTATTTTTTGCCGCCGAAAAGGAAGCTGTCGCCGCTCATCCTGCCGACGGCGGGAAAGAGCAACGGCGCGTGACGTCCCCAGACGGACGGCTCCGCCTGCCAGATGTATTCTCTTTCCGTATCCTTTTTTATCAGCGACGAGAGCTCTGCGCCGACGGGATTTATGCGCGCGGTGAGAAGTTCGTTTTCAATTTTCAGCATATCGGTCTCCTTATTATATGAGGTCGCAGACGGACTTGCCTCCGTAAACCGTCGACCAGTTTTTTCTGAAAGACTCAAGCTCGGCCTCCGTGCCGCGACTGCCTATCAGCACGGGCAACATTTCGGGAGCGACAGTTACTGCCCCGACGCCGCAAAGGACAGCGCGGTTTATCTGTTCTGCCACCCGGAAGCTCGCCGCAAGGACGTTTGTTTTCGGATAGTGCTCGCGGAAGAGCTTTGCCATATCGCCCGCGACCTGCGCGGAGTCAATGCAGAGATTGTCTATATGGCTCATATAAGGCGCGACGTAATCTGCGCCGGCAGCGGCGGCGAGCATAGCCTGGCTTACGGAGTATACGGCTGTCGCCGCTGTGCTTATGCCGTCACGCGAGAGGAGTTTTATCGCGCGAAGACCTTCCTCCGTTGCGGGAATTTTAATGCAGAGGTCGCCGCCGAGCCTGTCCGCTATCATGTGCGCCTCGCGCACCATATCGTCGGATTTTTCAGCCGTCACCTGAACGAAAAGGAGCTTTCCTTCCGTTATTTTGCGGAGCTCCTTCAGCAGGGGGATAAGCTCCGTGTTCTGACGGGAGAGTATCGTCGGGTTTGTCGTTACGCCGTCAAGCGGGTAAAAATCGAGCGCGCGGATTATCTTTTCGGGGTCGGCAGAGTCGAGAAACAGTTTCAATTCTGTCACGTCCTTTCGTGATTATTTTTCTATGAGAGATACCTCGCGGACTTCCTTTGTCGAAAGGTTTATGCGGAGAGTTTTTATCTCGTACGCCGTGAGGGTGAATTCCTTTTCAAAGTCGATTGAGGGGAGGGAGAGGACGGTTTTGCGGGTGTCTGCCGTCGGGTTGAAGAGACGGATGATGAAATCATCTCCTCTTTCCGCTTTTTTGAACACCGCAAGAGTAATGACGTCATCGGAGAGGGTTGCGAAGGGTCTTATAGTGTTTTCTTTTTCCTTTGCGCAGCCTGTCGGGAAGAAGGAAAGCGCCATCGGTGCTTCCGCAAATGCAGCAGACTCACGCTCTATATGCGCCTTTCTTTCGCTGTCATCGCCGACCTTGACGGTAAACGTAAAGTCGTGTTCGCCCTGATCCATAAAGGGGGAGAAACGATCCTGCTCCATTATATAGGGCTTGCGGACGGAGAAGTCGCTCTTTCCTGCGGCATAGCCGGGAGAGCGCAGACAGGTTATGCGAAGCTCGCCGTCTTTATAGTCCGAGCCGTATGTGCTGCTGTTGATGACCGTGAGCGCAGTCTTGCCGTCAGAGACGAGGTTCCATTTCTGGCTGACCATTTCGTCTCCGTTTGTCAGAAGCGTTTCGCTGCCGTATGCCGTCTGACCGATGAAGGTATCGCCGTCGACGGTATTCAGCGAGAGCTTGAGCATTGTCATCTTCTCGTTCCAATATACCTTGTCCTTTACGGTAAACTCGGAGGAGTTTTTCGGCAGATAATATCTTCTTGCGAGGAACGAATCGTGATATGAGAAGAGTGCCTCAACGACCGTACGAACGGCGCCGTCCTCGATTATGCGGACGGAACGGGGTCTGCTTCCGTTTATTATACCCGAAAATTCGGCTGCTTTTTCTTCATCCATCAAAGTAAATTCGCCCTTGACGGTACGGAATGATTTTTCCTTATGCGCCCAGGAGTTTTCGTCGTCTTTTATTGCGAGGGGCTTCAGCGACTCTTTTCCGAGACCGGTCTTTCCGTCTGCCTCGTAGCTGTCGATAAGTCCCGTATGAAGATTTATGACAACTCTCATCTTTCCGTTGTTCCAGACGAGCTCGTCGCCTTCCGGCTGAACCGGCGGCTCGGGATTTTCGCAGAGCTCCATTTTTATATCGAAACGGCTCATTGTTCCCGCAGGGAGCTTTGCAAAGAATACCGTCTTTATACGCCAGTCAACGTTGAAATTAGATATTTCGTGTTCACGCTGGCAGGGGATTTCCTTGCCCATATAATAAACGTGCGGAACGGAATAAAGGGCGGGATTTTTGTTCTGATCGGGAAGCTGGAATTCAACTTCGACGGTCTCATCGACTTCATATGGATGAGGGTTGTAAACGAAAACGGGAATCGTTCCTTCCTCTGCCTTTGCCTTGTCCGAGCAGAGCGCGAGGAACGCCTTTATCTTTTCGGGGCGGAGCTCGGTCAGTCCGTGACCTGCGACAGCCTGCGCATATTCGCCGACAGGCTCAATCGCCGAGCCCGGGAGAATATCGTGAAATTCGACGAGCAAAAGATCCTTTGTCGCCTTTTCAATCTCCTCGGAGGGGTAGTCCGAAACGCCCGCCATAAGCGCGTGAGCAGACATTTTTTCCGTCATATAAAGCTCGTTTTCAAGCGTGCGGTGAATTTTTTTCGTGCGCATCATGCTTGTGTAGCAACCTGTATAGCGGGGGTTCATAAGTCCACTGTAATCGGGAATGGCCTCGCCGGAGGTTTGGAGCTCGTCAAAGAACGCTTCGGGAGTCGAATGGATGAGATTGAATTCCTTTTCGCTCTTTTTCAGCTCTTCTATCTTCTGAAGGTCTATTCTGGAAGGGCCGCCGCCGTGGTCGCCGATGCCCCAAAGCACCATGCCGACCTTTTTGCCGCGGTTGAGCTCCATCCAGCCTTTGATCTTCTCGTCTGCCTCGCCTCTGTGCGATTCGTATGAGTTATATGCGCGGCAGCAGGCGATCTTTGAGCCGTCAAAGCCGACCCAGTTGAAGGTTGACGAGGGAAGATCGAGCATATCGGGCTCCGGACGACAGAAAATATAAGAGTCGTAGCCCGATTTTTTCATTATCTGAACAAGCCCGCGGGAATGACCGAAGGCGTCAAAGTTTATAGCCGTTCTCGGCTCAACTCCGAATTTCTCAAGGAAATAATATCTTCCCGCAAGTATCTGACGGACAAAGCTCTCCCCGCTGGGGATGTTGCAGTCCGGCTGGAGATACCAGCCGCTCATTATGTGCCATTTGCCTTCCTTTACAAGGCGGACGATTCTGCCGAACAGAATCGGATCGTTTTTTTCGACCCATTCATAGAGCATTGCTTCGTTATGACAGAAGATAAAGCCGTCATAATCATCGCAGAAGTCTGCGGCAACGCGATACGTTGAAAGCGTTTCGGCAACGCCCTCTTCAATTTCCCAGAGCCACACGGGGTCTATATGAGCATTACATATAAGATGAAGATTTTTCATTTTATTATCCTTTCTCCTCTTGCGGAGTTTTTTATACGGATATGATTATATCACAAAATGAAAAGATTGACAATAGAAAAAAGCAATAAAAACAGAGATGAAAAATCACCTCTGCTTTCTTTTTATAAAGTTTACTCAAACCGATAACCGAAGTTTC
>DHMB01000054.1 GCA_002405565.1 Clostridiales bacterium UBA4653 | reverse complement strand
AGGAGGCGCACAAAGCTCGCATACCAGGGACTTTTCGCATAGTCCTCCGTGACCTGAAAGCCCTCGCAGAAAAGATAGGGCACAGTCAGCACTACGGGCGAACCGTCAACGATTATCGCAACGCGGCCTTCCGTCAGCTTTGCGGCGACTTTGTCCGGTCGTTCGGAATTGCCGACTGTCGGGAAAAGCGCGTATTTCCCGTCCTGAATACAGATTTCAACTGTGCCGGAGTCTGTGACGGTCGCGACGTCGATATTTTCAATCCTCCGTATCACCTCCGCGACGAGGCTTTCCCGCGCGATTCCTTCCATATACATTATCGCAACGTCCGTTTTCGATTCCGTTCCGACGGAAAAATTCAGCTTTTTGAGTTTTGCCGTGTGCAGGCGGCGACGGATTAGCATGGCGTTTGATTCGCCGTTTTCCGTGAAGCCTTCGTGCGGCCCTCTTATGACGTTTTCCGTGTCCGGCTCGTTTCCGGAGCGTCCCTCTTCGTTCTTTGTGCCGACGGACAGCGCATAGCAGGGCGAACCGTCATACATAAGAACGGCGGAGCCGGTGAGCAGTTTTTCTTCGGCTTCGTCCTCGCTTTTCAGAGTCGACAGGGAAGCGGAGGCAATCGAGCTTTCAACGGAGAATATTTTCCCCTCGCGACCGTATGCGGCGGAGAGCGGGTCGATGACCTGATCCGCTATCATGTTTTTCGAGCAGAAGTTCGATATATAAAAAATACAGATCCGCAGCCTTCCGTAACACAACTCGCGCACGGAAAGGTCGGACATTTTTTCAAACCGACGGCGAAACGATTCTTTTTTGCTTTCGTAGATATCCATAAATACCTTTTTTATTTTTATTATCTGTCGCGGAGCGAAAAATATGGTCGGGAAATTTTGCTTTCGGACGGCAGACGTTTTGTGACTTACGAAAAACTTAAAAAAGTAAATAAAAAATTTCAAAAAACTATTGCAATTATCAAAAAAGGCTGATATAATGGTAAAGCTGTATTGCAAATGGGGCGGTCCGCTGCATGCTCGCATGAACGCTCTGTAATTCAAAAGGAGGAAAAAGCAATGGACAAGATTTCAGCTTTTGTAAACGAGCAATTGAAGACCGAGCTCCCCAAATTCGAAATTGGTGACACGGTCGTGGTTCACAACAAGATAGTTGAGGGTTCACGCGAGAGAATTCAGCTCTTTGAAGGAACGGTTATCGCAAAGAGAAACGGCGGTATTTCCGAGACATTCACCGTAAGAAGAATCGCTTACGGCGTAGGCGTTGAAAAGACGTTCCCTCTGCATTCCCCGAAGGTTGCTAAGGTCGAAGTTATCCGCCACGGTAAAGTAAGACGCGCAAAGCTCTACTATGTACGCGACAGAGTCGGCAAAGCAGCTAAGGTAAAAGAACAGATCTAATTGCGAAAACTCCGCGGCATAGACCGCGGAGTTTTTTTCGTAAAAAATCATGGCGAAGCCAATTGAAATAAAACAAAAGGAGAAACGGTTTTGAAAAAAAGTATCAGACAGGAAAGAGTCGAAAGACTTGAAGAAATGAAAAAAATGAGCCGCGGACTGAAAATCACATATATCATTCTCGGTGTGCTTGTCATGTTCAGTCTTGTGCGTGCCGCCATGCTCGGAAACTATGAAAACGCGTTCCTTTGCGTGCTCGTTTTCGTTATGTTTTCAATACCGAGCTTTGTGAAAAGAAAGTTCCATCTCGATATTCCGAACGTGCTTGAAATACTCGTTCTTATCTATATTTTTGCCGCGGAGATACTCGGAGAGATCGCGAGTTTCTTCGTCAATATTTCCTTCTGGGACACAATGCTTCATACGACATGGGGATTCATCTGCGCCGCGCTCGGCTTCAGCCTTATAGACGTGCTCAACCGCGACGATAAGATAAAGTTCACAATATCGCCTTTCTATGTTTCGGCGGCGTCGTTCTGCTTCTCAATGACTGTCGGCGTTTTCTGGGAGTTTTTTGAATTCGGCATGGACAGGTTCTTCGGCAAGGACATGCAGAAGGACACGATAATAAATTCCTTCAATTCAACGCTTCTCGACCCGACGAAAAGCAATATCCCGATAAGCGTTTCCGGAATTACGGATACGGCTGTAAACGGTCAGTCGCTCGGGATAAACGGTTATCTCGACGTCGGTCTTTATGACACGATGGAAGACCTTTTTGTCAACTTCCTCGGCGCGCTTGTGTTCTGTATCATCGGATATTTCTACATAAAGCACCGCGGAAAGGGTAAAATAGCAAAGAACTTCATTCCCACGCTCCGCACGGAGGAAGTCGAAGGCGGAGCTGCTCCGGAGACAGAGGAAAATGAAAAATAAAAAACGTCCGGTACTTGAAATTCTCAGGTGCCTGCCGCTTCTGCTGATAATTGCGTTTGCCGTTCTGTATTTTGTTTTCAAAGACAAAATCACGGCGGACATAATCAAAGATTTTGCGCCGAAAAGCGCGTCGCTTGCCGTTCTGTTCATGATGTTGATCGGCGCGATGAAAGGGCTTTCCGTTTTCTGCCCGTTTGTGCTGATTGAGCTTATCGGAACATTGCTGTTCAAGGAAAAAGTTGCGGCGATACTTGCAAATACTGCCGCAATCGCAGCCACGTTTTCCGCGGCTTATCTTGTCGGCAGGTGCTCGGGTAGCGTGATGGTCGATAAACTGCGGGAAAGATATCCGAAATTCAACGATTTTTATTCGCTTATCAAAAGAAACAGCCTTTTTGCCGTGTTTGCGCTACGGATTATCGGCGTTTTGCCGATGGACGTTGTAAGCATGTATTTCGGAGCTTCGAAAATAAGTTATCCGAAATATCTTGTGCTCAGCCTTCTCGGCGCCGCGCCGGATTTGATACTTGAAACAATTATCGGAGCGGAGATAAGAAATTACCGTTCAAAAACGTTCTGGATAGCCGTCGCATGCAGAATGGCGTTCACGGCGATAACTCTCCTCATTTACCGTTTGTGGATAAAGAGGAACAAGGCGGAGAATACAGCCGGAAATGATGAATAAAAAACAGGCAGAGCCTTTTCGGCTTTGCCTGCTTTCGCTTCCGGGATGAAATACAGCGAAAAACAGAGATGAAAAACCATCTCTGTTTTCTTTTTTATGATTTTCAGGAACCGATAACTTAAGTTTATTTTGCTTGCTTTCTTTTCAATAAAAGAACGGTATAAATCAAAAAGGAGCAGAATGTCTGCTCCTTTGATGAAAATATAAAGTTTGTTCAAGCAAATAATTGAAGTTTCTTTTGCCTACTTTTCTTTTCAAAGGAGAGCAGGGCAAAGTGAATTGTCAAGTGAAGTGCAACAAATTGTATAATTCCTGATACCACAAATCCTGAGGAGAATGAAAGTTTAATACTTTGCGGGGTCTGGCGTTAATTAACGCCAGATTCCGCAAAAGTGTTTTCGGGGATACGCGGGAGAGATTTCTCCCTTTGGGATAAAACTCACGAAGTAAACCGTTGCTGTTCTCATTAGAGCCTTTTTGCCAGGCACAATATGGATCTGTAAAGTAAACATCACAATTCAAAGCTTTTTCAATAGTTTGCCAGCCGGCAAACTCCGAACCGCGATCACAGGTAATAGTCTTTACAAGCTCTTTCGGAAATGCTGAAAGCGTCTTAATAATGGCGGCAGCCATAGTTTCGGCTTTTCTGTCCGGTATTTTTACTGCGATATAAAAACGGGTTTTTCTTTCCACGAGAGTAGCAAAACAAGTTTTACTTTTTCCTTGTCCGCTGACGACAGTATCGGCTTCCCAATGTCCGGCTTCTTTTCTGTCATATACGCTTTTTGCACGTTTTCGTATGGATTTTCCGAGGTTGAATTTACCTCGGCTTTCTTTGTTTATATGGCTTTTTCCTTTACGGCGTAATACTTTCAGGTTCCCGTT
>DHMB01000083.1:7682-16304 GCA_002405565.1 Clostridiales bacterium UBA4653 | reverse complement strand
GATGTTAAGAAGAAATCCGCTCCTACGATAGAAGATGATTATGATGAGCCTGTTCACGGCAATAGTGCAAAGAGCACAAAACCTCAGCATGGGTATGAGATATACGAAGGAGATACAGGAGATGTTGTTAAAACGGGCATAAGCGGTCAGAAACTTAATGCGGACGGCTCATCGCCTCGAGCAAATGTTCAAGTTAATGCGCTTAACAGAAAAGAGAACAGAAACGCATATAACGCTTATAGATCGAGAGTGGTTATGAGAGACATGCCAACTCGCGCTGATGCTTTGCAGTGGGAAAAAGAAAACTCAAGAAGGTTGATTAATGAAGGTAACTCCATGGTACATCATCAGCGTCCCAGATAATAAAGCTTGGAGGCACACATGAAAATAGACATAATTTCGCTTGTATACAAAGACCCTCATGGAGACAGAAAACTAACGCAAAAGCTTTTAATGGAGTCGTCTTTCATTGGAGATGCCATTGTTATAGGTTTGCATAAAGAAACATTTTTTGATTGTCGCAGAATGAATTTCATGTGCAAAGAATCTGATATTCGCGATGGAATACGAGAAATTTTTCGTGTTGCTGATATGGACATACCCTTTTCGCGAGATTACTTTGACATGAATGTTGAAGAAAGGCAGAAATATCTGGCTGAAACTTATCGGATTGCGACAAAAATGTGGTGCGACAAAATGGGGTGGGACTACAGCCTTTTCAAAGCTGTGATTGATGAAGTGGAAGAAAACAATTATATCGTGAATAGGAGTTTTCGTAAAGTTAAGTGTAAGAACGGTGATATGAACGCAAAACTTGTCGGAATTCAAAGCATAGACCGCATGGACTTATATGTCGATATATACAGAAAGAGAACGTTTGAAAAAAGAATATTTATGTACTCTTCTGATCCTCATTTCATTGTATATGAGTTTTATGCCGGAAGTTTGAATTGGGAAGGCGATACTATTTCGTTGCTTAACACGAGTAGAGAGCCAGTGGCTTCAATTAAGGTGTAAGGCGTTCCCCCGCAAATTGCGGGGGAGAATGAACTGACTCCTCAACTGGCACGGAGATGTAATAGCTCTTACAAGCCTCACAGGCGCCATAACGAAAACCTACGAATATGACGCCTTCGGCGTTGAAGACGATATCGACGAAAACGACCCCAACCCCTGGAGATACTGCGGAGAATACTATGATAAAGAGACGAAAACTCTTTATCTGCGGGCGAGATATTATGCCCCGTCGATAGGGCGTTTCCTTGCGGAGGACAGGCATTGGAATGTCTCAAATATGATTTACGGAGACATTCCCGTCAAATGGAATGAAAGCCCGTCCGGGGAGAATGAACTTCCCGGCATAAATACCTGTGTATATATGCCGGACTTTTCCGCAATAGAGCAAAGCGGAAATCTGTATGCGTATGTAGGAGGCAATCCTATTTCTCGTTTTGATCCTACTGGAGAGGCTTGGTGGCATTGGGCACTTGGAGCGGCAATAGTTGTGGCTTGTGCTGCGGCAACAGTTGCTACTTGCGGGGGATTTGCCGCAGCAGTTACTGCTGTTGGCTTGGTCGCGAGAGGAACTTCTGCAGCTACGGCAGCTTCAACGGTTGCAGCGGCTGCATTTATAGGGTCTGCAACTGTATATGGAGCTTCTGTTGTGGTTGCCGCTACTAACTCGAAATCTGTACAAGAATTTAATGATAAAGGAAACTGGGGAACGGTCGGAAGCGTGGCTCTTGGAGCAGTATATGGTGGCTGTCAGGGCTACAAAATATATAAAGCTTCCAATCCTGAATCAGAACAGAATATTACTGGAGAAAATCAAAATAGCAGATCATCGGTAAATAAATTTAATCTAAACGGTTCGAAGGGAGAGGGCTATATTGATAGACGAGGATGGAGCACAGAAAAGATCAACACAGCGATAGATAATGGGCAGATGGGAACGTCTGTCAACAAAGCAACTGGTCAAGCTTGTTCAGTATACTGCTATCCGGGTACAAAAGATTATGTTGTTATAGAAGACGCTACAGGCTCTTTAGTTCAGGTAAGCCAGTTTGGAGATGCGGAGTGGTTGCCGGACAATACAATAATTTGGAATAAATAGGGGGAGTTGCGTATGAAGCTCAGTAGATACTTTGCACTGCACAAGATAATCGGCATAGGATGCGGAAATACAGATATAATTGTCGACAATCCGTTTGATTTTGTTGACGATATAGCGTCGATGCAGTGTTATATAACGGAAATATTATGGTGGGAACGGATAGAAGTCTGTAATTCTTCGAAATCGATCGGGCATGGCGGCCCGAGAGATCCTCGTGATAAGAGTTTTTATTTTTCAGAGACCGACTTGTGCAAGAAGTTCTCGTGCGAAAGTTCATCACAAATCAAGGATTACCTGAATTCGGTTTACCTTGAATATTCGCAAGTTTGTCTGTATCCGTCGTTTTCGATAAAAAAGAAACAGAAATGAAAAGGTCGGGTGACTTCTGAGCACATTTACCCGCAAAACCGATTTCGGAACGGAGTGTTTATATGACTGAAAATGAGAATACAAAGAAACGCAAGACCATCAAGCTCATAATAAAAATATTTATTTTATGTGTCGTAATAGCGTTAATAAGCTGTTTTTTGTATGCCCTTGTTTCCTTGCTTACATCGCGGATGTGGCCGGACAGACAACTCAGGCAAAAGGATTGTGTGTGGGTTTCTGATGACGGTAAAATAACGATAGAGAACGACGGCACAGACCATTTTACCGGAACAATGAAAACCGATGAAGGAGAAATCCAATTGATTGTTGGTTTTCGTTCGCGTACGTATATTTACATCAGTTACGAAAAGCGATCAAATGTTGTCGCGAGTTTTTCTTGCAGATTCAGACCGATTCTCAGAGAAAAAGGAACAAAGTTTACTGCAACTGTCGATGAGGTCGGGGAAGAATATGAAAGCTATTTCGAAGAAGGCCAGAAGATAATATTCCATAGGGTTGATAAATAAAAAACGTTTCCCCGCGGAAAGCCGCGGGGAAATTTCAAAAATGAGCCGATTTGCGAAAACCCCGGCGGGTATTTTGCAGTTTGGGAAAGAATAATCGGGTTTCATAAATTTCGGAGGCAACGAATGAACATAAAAATAAAAAGAGCAGTTGCTTTTTATATTGATTGGCTTATCATCTTAATTATCGTGATTGGGATTACGCTTTTGCTCTGTTTGTTTGCGAGCAGAGAGTTTGTTGAAGTTTTTTTGAAATACTTTTTCCCATGGACTATACCGTTTGTGTCTTTGTTCAAGGATAGCTTCGGAGAAAGGAGCATTGGCAAGGTTATAATGCGCCTTAAGATTGTCCCGTTAGACGGAGAAAAAAAGTCTTTTTGGTTTTATGTCCTCCGAACATTGGCAAACTTTATTCCGATAACGCCGATATATACGCTGATAACTTCAAAATCCATGGGAGATGTCATAATGAAAACAGCCGTTACCGATAAATGAAATGCTT
Source organism: Clostridiales bacterium UBA4653 (assembly GCA_002405565.1). GTDB lineage: Bacteria > Bacillota > Clostridia > Oscillospirales > CAG-272 > CAG-841. Next base: position 12,796 of record DHMB01000083.1, on the reverse strand, counting down.
AAATCGAAAAAATTTCGGAACCGACCCAACCTTTCTCAGCCTTTTGCGCACTTATAGGCGAACCCCTGAAAAAGAAAGGACGCTTTATGAATAATCATTTTGACAAAACGGACGAAGCCCTTGTAGAGCTCACGCTTCTCGGAGATGAGAGCGCATACGAAGAGCTTGTCACCCGTCATCAGCGCGCGGTGATGGGGACGGCTTATAAGGTGACGGGAAACAGATTTTCCGCGGAGGACGCGTCGCAGGACGCATTTGTTTCCGCATGGATGAATCTCTGTGAGCTCCGCGACGGTTCAAAATTCGGCTCTTGGGTCTGTTCGTTTGCGAAAAACTGCGCAAGAACGCTTGATCGGCATTACCGCGCGGCAATTCCGGATATCAGCCTCGACACGCTTGACGGCTTTGAGCCTGCGGAAGAGGATGAGCTTTTTGCCGAAGATGACCTTGAAAATGTCCGTCGGTCGGTCGATTCGCTCAGCGAAAAAATCAGGGAAACCGTCCGCCTGCATTATTTCGAGGGAAAGTCTGTTGCGGAAATAGCGGAGATACTGTCCGTTCCGGTCGGTACTGTCAAATGGCGCCTTTCTGAGGGGAGAAAACAACTGAGAAAGGGTTACGGAATTATGGAGAAAACATACAACGAAAACGAAAGCCTTGTTTCCCGCGTCATGCGTCAGGTCGAGGCGCTCAAGCTGTGGAAACTCAAAAACGACAAGACCGGTTTCGAAGAAGAATATCGCGCCGTTCTTGCAAATGTCGAGGCGCTTGAAGATTCAAAGGAAAAAAGTTCTATGCTCGCCGATACTCTTCTGCGCGGCTATTGGGAGGTTTCCAGCGAAAAGAATAAAGAGGTTTTTGAGAGAATCAAAAAATCCGCAGAGGACAGTCACAACGATGATGTTATGATGTCGGTTGCATGCGAGGAATATAAAAAATATTCCGGCGAGGAAAGAATCAGATTCATGCGTGAAACGCAGATACCTTATTACCGCGAGGGCGGCTATCCGAAAACGCTGGCTTATGTATGGTTCTGGCTCGGATATGAATACCGCGAGAAAAAGGAATATGAGGAAGCTATCCGCTGCTATGAGCAGGTGATGGATATCCTCACGCCCTCGGATGTATATTATGCAAGTGCAAAGGCTGCCATCGAGGGAGAAAAACGCTCTATCGCAGCCGAAAAGAATCCGGAGGTCGTCCGTTATAATGCAGGCGTTTCCGGAGAGGTTTACAGAAAAATCGACGGCAAGTTATATTTCTGGCAGCAGCCCGGATACAGCTGTGACCAGGGCTATACGGCGGGCTTCCTTTTCTGGAATATGTCCTGGTGCGACGGTTTGATGCTTGACGAGAGCATGAAGACAGGCGACACGGTTACATCAGCGGACGGAATCACGCTCACATATCTGAAAAACGACGGCGCGTGCGATACGCCCGCGGGTCATTTTGAAAACTGCTCCGTATATGTTGTTGACGGCGAACGCTTCAAGTACACTCATTGCGAAACATGGCTCTGCGACGGCATCGGCATCGTCCGTCAGATCGTAACAGATTTAGGTTGTACGCACGAATGGGTGCTTTCGGCATATAAGACAAGCTGCAAAGGCGGACTTCTCCCCTTTGAAACGGGCAATCGCTGGGAATATGCGCTTGCCGAGCGCGAAGCTACAGAAATAACGAAAAGAGAAAACATTTTTGAAGTTACCGCATGTGATGCCGGCTCCGCTACGCTTTCAAATATGAACTTTATGGCTGTGACAGGCTATTACGGCACATGGGAGGGCAAAACGGCAGAGGCAAGGTACGGTTACTGCAAGAATATAACCCCCAACGACGAAATTCTTTGCGATGTAAGCGGCGCGATGAAGCGTGCCGAAGAGCTCGCCGTAACAAAGCGGCAGAAGCTGCACACTGCCATAGCAAACAAGGTAATGCGCCGCATTTTTGAAACCGATCCTGCGGTAAATCCGGATTATACGGAAAAGGGCAGATGGAATTTCTTTGAATACGATGCGATTAAAAAATCCGGCGGCAAAATCAGGTATGACAACCTCCGCAAATACGGCTTTGAATGGAAGGATATGTCGGATTGCGTCAAAAGCTGCGTCGGCTACAAGGTGCTTTACAGCTTCTTCTTTACAATTTTGCAGGATGCTGCAGGCTGTCTGTGGTCGGACAAATGGCAGGACGGCTATCATTTCGACGAGAAAAAATCGGGCAAATATGTCACAAAGAATTTCAATGTCAAAGGCGGCGAAACGGTCGTTACGCCTGCGGGCACATTTGAAAATTGCCTGCGGATCAGCTTTGATTTTCAGGCGTGGGGATATTTCTCCGGCAGAAGCGAATATCTCTTTGCGGACGGCGTCGGCATTGTGCGCTTTGAGCATCCTTACGGAGAAGACAAATGCGCCGTATGGCAACTGACGGAATACAAAGGCACGGGCAATGGGTTCTTTCCTGTCGACGACGGACTTTTCCGCAGATACGAAGCCGATGCGCTTTCGGACGGCTGGCACGGCTCTGTCGAATACACCTTCGACGAGGACGAAACCGGCACGGTTATGTTTAAGGACGCTCTCGGCAATCAGGACAGAGCGGACTATGAGAAAATGAAAAAGAAATAAACATACCCCCTTCGCGGGGGTATTTTTGTATACGGAAAGCTACGCGCGGCTTAAAAGGGGAAGTGCGATGAGAGAAACCGAAAACCCGCGCTTGCATTATGTCGGCGCGGATATAAAATATTCCGCCGGGGCGGAGAGTGTGATATAATGTAAACGGAAGACAGCATAAATTTCAAAATTCGTGTTAACCGCAGGGGCGGCAGCGATACTATATAGACGAAAGCTTTCAAAAAACAACGAAAAGGAGCGGGGAAATGAACGAAAAGCGGGCGGCGGAGCTCATCTCCGAAAATCTGACGGCAATATACGGCTATTCTTTTGCCCGTCTTTATGACAAGGACGACGTCGACGATCTTTCATCGGAGATTGTCTGCGAGATATTGAAGTCGGCGGGGAGGCTGAAGGATGAAGAGTCGTTCTGGGCGTTTGCCTGGAAAATAGCGGAGAACACCTTCAGAAAATTCATAAAGCGGAAAGAGCTTGCCGCAAGGACGGATGAGCTTTCGGAGACGACGGAGGTCATTTTTGCAACACCGACGCCGGAGGAGGAATATGTCGAGGACGAAGCGCAGAGCGAAAGCATATATCTTCTCCGCAGGGAGCTCTCTCTTCTCTCAAAGGTACACAGGGAGGTCTGCCTTGCCTATTACGTTTATAACAAATCCTGCTCCGAAATTTCAAAAGAACAGAAGATCAGCGTTGAAATGGTCAAATATCATCTGTTCAAAACAAGAAAATTATTGAAAGAGGGAATCGGTATGACACGAAAATTAGGAGAAAAAAGCTATAATCCCGGCGAATTTCATCTCAATTTCTGGGGCGACAGAAATCATTATGACGGACTTTTCAATCGCAGGCTCCCCGGCTCGATAGTCCTTGCCGCATATGACGTTCCGATGACGGCACAGGAGCTTTCCTGCGAGCTTGGAGTTGCAATGCCGTATCTTGAGGAGGAGCTCGATACGCTTGAGGCGGCGGGAATTCTCATAAAGAGCGGCGAAAAATACAGAACAAATCTTGTCATTCTCACAGAGGATTACGAAAGAGATCTGCTCGGCAAGACGAAAACGCTTTATAAAGAAGCGGCGGACGGTCTCTTTGACGAGGCGAAGGGCTTGCTTGCGCCGGTCAGAGCGCTTTCCTTTGACGGAAACAACTATGATGACAACAGGCTTTTATGGATGCTGCTCAACATTGCCTCTGTCGAGGGCTATTCGAAGGCGAAAAAACGCTCGCCGATAGGAAAGGCAAAGGCGCTCCCTCGCGGCGGTTACGGCTTCCTTTTCGGTCACGACAGAAGCTATGAAAATCATCATTTCAACGGAATCTGTATGGAGGTATGGAACAGGGCGCAGACGGCTTGGTTTTCCGCGGAAAATTATTGTGTGATTGAAAAATGTCAGTTTTTCAGACATAACAGATTCGATGAGAAAATCGAAGCAATGTGCTCCGCGATTCTCGGCGAAAAGGCAGACGAAAGAAACAGCACTCTTCCGTCTCTCATCTCCGGAGGATTTATTTCCTCCTCGGACGGTGTGTTGAAAGCGGAATTTCCCGTTTTCGATTCGGCGGTATACAGATCTCTGCTCGGTATAACGGACGCTCTTTCCGATAAGATCGCCGCGCTTATGATAAAAGTCTCCGATATCGCGGAGGGTGTTCTCGGAGAGTACGTTCCGGAAAGCGTACAGGATCAGTGCGGGGATGTTGCAAAGATACATCATCGCCTTGACGTTGCCGCTTATCTTGTCGAAAGCCTCGTCGGCGACGGCAAGCTGACCGTGCCCGACAGAGAGGTTCCGCTCTGCGTGTTCGGCGTAAAAGTATAGTAAAACGGTTTTGCGGCGATCGGCAGACGCAACCGGCGCAGGGCGCTTTCAACAGAATAAGAAATGGAGACTGTGTTTTCGGGGCTATCCCCGGCGGTACAGTCTCCTTTTTTGCGGTCAATAATCCAAAAAGTATCCAAATACGCGACTTTTTCACCAAATTGTATAGTTGACTTGGTATATGGCATGAAGTATAATTATTACAGACAATATACAGTCGGCTGTTGTCAGAATGCACAAATATGGCGGAGGCCTGAGGCGGGAGACGTCCCGGCTTCGGAGCTTCCCGCGGGCAGACATCAATTGCCCGTGATGTTCCCATGAAAAAATAACAACAGACAGGAGACAAAAAATGCAATATTCAGGTTCTATTTATGTTAAATTCAAGGAAAGAGAGCCTTGGGAGAAAACCGTGAAGGATTTCAAGATGACAAGGGACGGCAAAACGGTTTGCCTTTACGACTTTGTTACGGATGACGGAACACCTCAGGCAGGTGGAATGTTCGGCAATTTTACAAAATCATTTGAGTTTTTTTCAAACGGAGCACATATCTCCGCAGAAGAGCTCAGCATAGAGCTTGGCGAGTGTTGGGACGAAGATAATCTTGAAACGCTTGCAGATATGTTTATAGAAGCTGTTGGGTCAGAGGCGGTT
>DHMB01000083.1:0-7647 GCA_002405565.1 Clostridiales bacterium UBA4653 | reverse complement strand
ACTTTCAATCTGAGCACTGATCCGTATGTATACATGGTTTATAGCGTCGGCGGAGAAAAGCACACGGAATATAAGTCCGATGGAGCTGCCGAATATCAGGATAGTATAGAGATTTCCGATATTGAGGCGTGGCTTTCCGAGTGTGATCTCAGCGCTGAAGAAAATGAATTTCTTGAACAGTTCATTGAAAGAGAAGAGACAAATGACGTAGAGAAAGAAATAACCGTACCGACCGAAGATGAATATGTGTTGGAAAATTCATATGCGAACAGAAAAAATCTTGAAAGCGTGACGATACCGGAAAAAATTGAAGGGATAAGAAGCGGTGCTTTCAAAAATTGTACGGGACTCAAAACCGTCATACTTTCGGAAGGTCTGGAAAGCATAGGCAATGCGGCGTTCAAAGGGTGCACAGCTCTTGAAGAGATTGTTTTGCCGAGCACTTTGAAAGAGATTGGCGCGACGGCCTTTGAGGGGTGCACAAACCTTAAGAAAATCGATATTCCCAATGGCGTCGAAACGATAGAATACGCGACATTCAGGGAATGCAGAAACCTCGAATCCGTTACAATACCCGAAAGCGTTTCTCAGATATGCGATTCCGCTTTTGATTCTTGCGGAAAATTATCAAAAATTGAGCTTCCTGAGGGTATTGAGTTTTTGGGTGTGGAGTTTATTTCATCTACGGCAATAAGGACCATCACCATTCCCGGAAGCGTCGAAGGTATTTATGAGCGTGTGTTTGGTGGTCATGAACTTGATACTGTGGTGCTTGAGGAAGGCATAATGAGCATAAACGAAATGGCGTTCATTGGCGGAGAGATTAACACGATTACAATTCCGGAAAGCGTTGAATATATTGACGAATCGGCGTTTATGCCGCTCCCGAAAAAAATCAGAGGAGTTGCCGGATCGACTGCAGAAGAATTTGCAGAGGAAAACGGAATTGAATTTGAAGAAGTCTGAACGTGTCGGTTTAAGGAGAGCAATGATTGCAAAAAGGCATTGTTCTTCGCCGATAAATTTTCAAAAACACGGAGGGTAGTATGAAAGGTGCAGGTTGGTGTGCTCATATGCAGTCTCAGCTTGAAAAAGAAAGACGTCAAAAGGAATATGCGCAAAAGCGCGCGGAGCGGGAGGCTTGGCTGGAAGAGCATTTGTCGTCCGAAAGGTGTCCTTTGTGCGGAAGCCACATGTATGTCCGCGAAGGTAGGTACGGCAAGTTTTTGGGTTGCAGTAATTACCCGGACTGTAAAGGGACGAGAAAGATCTGATACAGGAACAGGTGGATGGGCTTGCGGAACACAATAAGCTGCTTTGGTTGACATCCATCCGCTCTCAATTTACGGCGGCAACGTCCCTTGTCGGGCGTTGCCGCCGCGGTTCGCAAGTTGTTTTTGCAAAAAACCACAAAAAATATTATTATGTGTTATAATGAATTTATAATCAAACTCTAAGCGAGGTATATATGTTGAGAATATTTCTGACGGGAGACAATCACATCGGGCTGAAATATGCAAGTCATGAAAAAGCGTCCGTTATTATAAGCAAAAGAACGGACGCATTTTCCGATATGGTTCGCGCGGCAAACAAAGAGGGGTGCGGACTTTTTGTCATAGCGGGGGATCTCTTTGAAAACACGCGCGGAGTGCCGAAGAAGGATATTGCGGCTCTGCTTGGCACGCTTTCGGATTTTGCGGGGACGGTTGTCATTCTTCCCGGCAATCATGATTATTACGATAAAGACGTCAGGGTCTGGCAATGCGTCAGAGAGATAATCGCGGACTATGACAACATCATGCTTCTGACGGAGCACCGTCCTTATGAAATTACGGTCGGCGAAGACGACGTCATAATATACCCCGCGCTTTGCAATTCGCTTCATTCTCAGGCGGGACAAAACAATCTCGGATGGATAAAAAACGAGACAATCGGGCATGACGGAAAATATCATATCGGAATTGCGCACGGCGCCGTCGAAGGCGAAACGATCGACAACGAGGGGCAATATTTCCTTATGAAGCGCTCCGAGCTTGAAAGCATACCGGTTGACGTCTGGCTTATAGGTCATACGCACGTTCCGTTTCCCGCAAATCTGACGGAAAGCTATGAAAAACGCTCCGATAAAATATTCAATGCCGGAACGCACGTCCAGACGGATGTAAACTGTAATACGGACGGGGAATGTTTTGTCATTGAAATAGACAGTGACAAGACCGTCCGCGCAAAGAAATATGTTTCGGGAAATCTGCGTTTTTATCGCAGAAAAATAACGCTTTCGGCAGAAAAAATGCAAAGCATTATCGATCGCGAGCTTGAAGACATTTCCGATGAAAGCATAGTTGATCTTATCCTCTGCGGCGCTGTTACGGCGGATGAGTATGCAGACAGGGCGGAAACGGTCGGGAAGGCGCTTTCAAGGTTCATCGAAGGTACATACAGCGATTGTGATCTCAGCAGAATCATATCGAAAGAGCTGATAGACGCGGAATTTCCGGAAACGTCATTTTCCGCAAAGCTGCTGACGGCGCTCATTGATGAGCCGAAGGAAGCGCAGCTTGCATATGAGCTTCTGAAGTCCATAAAGGAGGGAAAATAAATGGTAATCCGCAGAATATCATGTACACAGTTTGCCGGCGTTTGTGACCGTGACGTTTCTCTTTCAAATGGGATAAACATTATTTACGGTAAAAACGAGAGCGGAAAGAGCACGCTTGTAAACCTTCTTTTCAAAACACTTTTTCAGAACGCCCGCGTTGACGGAAGAAGCGATAAGGATTTTGTAGACCAGTATTTCCCAAGCGCAAAGAAGGGCGCCGTTTCCGGCGACTATATAGACGGAAAGGTCTCAATCGAGACGGATGAAGGCACATATACGCTTTCAAAGGAATGGGGTTCGGATTCCAGATGTGTGCTTTCAACGCCCGAAGGAGCTATCCGCGACAGGGAGAAAATCGAAGAAATCTTAAAGGGTGTCCTGCTTTACGGCGAGGGTGTGTATTCGGATTTGCTGTTTTCGTCTCAGAAAAATACGGATTCGGCGCTTCGGACGCTTCTTGACGCTTCCGACAAAAAGGACGCAAGAAATACAAAACAGGAGATTGCGGACGCTGTCACGCTTGCGTTTGCCGAAAGCGACGGTATCACGACGGATTCAATAGAAAAAGCGATAGACGAAAAGATTGATGAAATTGCGGGAAAGCATTGGGATTTTGAAAGAAATGCGCCTGCGAAAAAATCCGGAGCGGGAAGATGGTCAAACGGTATCGGCGAGATACTCAAAGCCTATTATGCCCTTGAAGACGCAAACGAAACTCTTGAAAATATATCAAAGCTCGAAGCTGACGTCGACCGTGCACTTGCGGAATATGTCCGTGCGGACGGCGAGGCGGCCGCGGCAGAGGAGAAATATGAAAAATTCAATGCCTTTGCAAGCCTTTTGACCCTCAAAGCCGAACGCGCAAAGAACGTGTCGCGGCTTGTAAAAGAGGATGAAAAGCTCCGCGGTGTTCTTTCGTCATGGCCTTCTCTGGAGCGTTCTCTGGAAAGGGCGCGCAGACTTCGGAAGGAGAAGGCTGAAAGAGAGCTTCTTGATAAATATGAAAAGGCAAAGCAGTATTCGGAGGAGCTTAAAAAAGTGGACGCGGGTCTGCTTTCTGCGGAATGTCCGTCGGATGATGAGATGAAGCAGGTCAGAACCGCGCAGACAGACATAACAAAGCTCGAAAACAGGCTCTGCGGGATAAACATTTCCGCGGCGATTGAAATGTTCGGCGGAAATACTGTCGAAATTACATCGCTCCGAACGGGAAACCTCATTGAAATAAACGATGGGGAAGCGCAGATCACGGAAGCCGTGAGGCTCAGAATCCCGGGCGTTATGGATATGGAGCTTTCTCCGGCTGACGTCGACGTCGGGTCGGTTGAATCGCAGATTGCAACGCTCAGAGAGGCGGTCGGCGGAATATTCAATAAATACGGCGTTTCGTCGCTTGATGAGCTTGATGACCTCAGGCGCAGGATTTCAAGCGCCGTCGTCGCATATGAAAATGCGAAGGGCAGGTTTTCGGCATTTCTGGGAGACACATCCTTTGAAGCGCTTGAAACGTCGGCAGGGGCAATCGGAAACACTGTGCGTACAAAAGCCGAGATTGATAGTGACATTTCGGAATCCTGCAATGGAAAGGACGTTTCGAGCTTTGTAGCTTCCGTAGAAACCGTCATTTCCGGATATATAGCGGAATACGGCAGCATTTCCGAGCTTGAAACAAAAGCAGGCGACGTCGCGGCAGAGCTCCGGAAAGCAAAGGAATCGCTCTCCGAGACATCTGAGATACCGGCGGAATATGCGGGCATAACGGATCCGGAAAGTCATCTCAGATCATTGCAGGAAGATTGTAAGCTTAAGCGGCGAAATAAGATGGAAGCGCTTGAGACGAAAACGTCGGCAATCAGCAGAGCGGAGACTTATAAAGAGGGTATTACGGTCGATCCGATATCCGATGTTGAACGCAAAAGACAGGCATATGAGGAGCAGAAAACGTTGCTCGGTCACTGGATTCATATCCGTAAGATTTTCACGGAGCAGAAGGAAAGCGTTCATGACAATCCCATGCAGGACGTCGCGGACAGATTTATGCACAATCTGGGAATAATATCGGGCGGAAGGATTTCTTCTGAATTTCCGGACGCGGAAAAGCTCAATATGAAGATATACAGCGGTAACACCCTTGTCGATTACAAAAAGCTCTCCGAAGGTACGAAGGAAACGGTTTACCTTGCTTTCCGTATCGCGGCACTTGATCATCTCTTCCCGGACGGCGGAGGCGTCATAGTTCTTGACGATCCGTTTGCCAATATGGACGCCGATCGGACGGCAGGCGCATGTGAGCTTTTCAAAGATTGCGCAAGGCGTCACCAGGTTGTTTTCCTCACCTGCAAGGAAGAATATACCGATATGATGAGCGGAAACGTTATAAGATTTTAATGAAGTATCCTCCGGACGTATTAGGCAGGTGTTCGTAAAACGGGCTTAGATCGAAATTGCGAAATGAACACCTGTCAGATAGGGTTGGCGAATCGGCCGATAGGAAAAGACAAAATGTATGCCGCATCATTGAAATGCAGACCCACAACACTGGCTTCCAAAAGCGGCTGACAGCATCGTATAACGAAGAACGGCGCATGGAGGCAAGTGAATACGCAAGACAACGCTGGTTTAGGTAAGTCACTGGAGATTTATAATTACACACTTGTGCATAGGAGTACTTTGTGTTATACTAAATTCAGCATTTGCAGAATTTTATCAAGCAAAATGTGAATACAAAGCTTTGGTTTTATATTTCAACAGAGGTGTAGTCTGTGGCTGTGGTTATAAAAAGCTTTGGAAACTATTGATTGACTGTGATATGGGGAAGAAAGACTTATGTACTGTGGCGAAAATTAGTCATGCGCTAACGGCAAAACGCGGAAAGAATGAAAACGTCACTACAGATGTGTTAGTTAAGATTTGCACAGCACTGCAATGTGATATTGGCGGCATTATAGAGATTACAGATAGCTCTAATAATTGAGCAAGAAAACGAAAGTGCGGAGGCGAGCTGGACGGTGGATACAAGGAAGCTTGATAAGTGGGCTGATTTGCTGTTGGATACAGGAAAACGCAATAATCTAATAAACTTTAAGGATACGAGAGCTTCGACCGTGGAGGTGTTGCTTCCGTCTTCTGACGTGCTATTTGAGAAAGTAGATGGGACAGTATCTTTTGAGGTCTTTGATCCCCAAATTATCGAAGAAGATGATCCTGAAGAATCTTCCGAACCGGAGCAGTTACAAATTGAGATACCGGAAGAATCTTCTGAACCGGAGCAATTACAAATTGAGACACCGGAAGAGCCCTCTGAACCGGAGCAGTTGCAGGTTGCGGTATCAAAAGAGTCCGACGCTTCCGGTGGGAAAACTGCATTTTTGGCACAATACTCTGGGAAAATTAAGAGGCAGAATCAAATTCTGCTTTATAATGACGCTACGAATCCACTTGCTATAGTAAAAAATATTGATAAAAAGGCGCGAGAGTTTATTGAAGAAACCGGCGTCAATGTTGCTTATATGGCATTTGGCTTTGTCCACTGGAAAGAAAGCGTTTCCTCTGACTACGTTTTTCGCGCGCCTATTTTGCTTGTGCCGATTCAGCTGGAACAAGCGTCCGCGGTAGAACCCTATTTTATCAAGTCGGCAGAAGATGACATCATTGTTAATCCGACCTTTTCCTATAAAATGGACGCGGAACATGGGGTGAAACTCCCTGAGTATAATGATGAGGGGTTGACTGCGTACCTTGAGAAAGTAAAGCATCTTGTGGCAAAACTCCAATGGACGGTCACGACTGAATGTAAGATCGGTCTTTTCTCATTCCTCAAAATCAATATGTACCGGGATTTGAAGGACAATGCGAAGGCGATTCTTGCAAATCGGAATGTCCGTCAGCTCTTAGGTGAGCCAACCGGCACAGAAAAAATATACGGTGATGAAGGAGCTGCCAGCTCTGTTGTTGATCCGTTGATTGAGTTACATAGTGTGGTTGATGCAGACTCCAGCCAGATCGAAGCGATTGAAATGGCAAAGTCGGGAAAGAGTTTTGTTTTGCAGGGGCCTCCGGGAACAGGAAAAAGTCAGACGATTACAAACATCATCGCAGAATGCCTCAGAGATGGTAAAAAAGTGTTGTTCGTTTCTGAAAAGCTGGCAGCCCTGAATGTGGTTTATGACAAGTTGAAGCAAGCGGGACTTGCTGAGTTTTGCTTACAGCTTCACAGTCATAAGGCAAATAAAAAGGATGTCATCGCGGATATTTGTCACACCCTGCGCACGGGAAAAAGTACGGTTTCTTCGAAAGCGGACGCTGAAATTGCTATCAAGGAAAAGGCGCAACATCAGCTGGATGCCTATGCTGTCGAGCTTCACAAGTTGCGCCCGGGCATTGAAAAGAGTTTGTATCAGCTGTATGAATCTTATGCCGCATTTCGCTCCACACCGGATGTTGAGTATCCCATCTTGCAGTTATCCTCCAAAGGCGAAGCGTACTTAGCGGAAACGGTTGCTCTCTTGGAGCAGTATGCAGACTATATCCCATCAATCGGATATGATTATAGAAAGAATCCGTGGTATGGCTATGTCAATCAGGACACATCTTATCAGTCAAAAAACGAGGTAAAGAGTGGTCTTTCTGCGGTCTCACGACTTTTGCAGACATTGATTCCCTTACAGCGGGAAATCTCCGAGAAGTACGAAATACAGTGTGCCAGCATAGCGGACGCACAGCTTTGGAACAGCTTTTTCGGTTTTGCAGCGACCTCTAAGTTGATTACACCGTCACTCCTGAATCGGGAACATTTTGATGCGGTAAAGTCTGCATTGCGCACATTGCAATGGCAGAGCGCGGATATTCTTGCTACCCGTTCTGTGTTGAGTGCGGTCTTTGATGACGATGTTTATAAGCTGGATGGAGCGGCGTATCATAAGAAGCTGACAAAACAGTTTAGCGGAACTTTCTCCAGACTTTTTAATTCTGAGTACAAACAGCTTATCATCGACCTGCGTTTGTGCAAGAAAGATGGGAAGAAGCCATCCTATAGTGAAGCTGTCACC
>DHMB01000006.1:18283-18540 GCA_002405565.1 Clostridiales bacterium UBA4653 | reverse complement strand
GTCAGCCAGTTTATCGCCGGGAAATGACGGCGGTATGCAAGCGACGAATCAAGCCCCCAAAATACCTTTACGATACGAAGCGTTGCCTGCGAAACGGGCTCTGAAATGTCGCCACCCTGCGGGGAAACCGCTCCGATTGCAGAAAGAGTGCCGTGTCTGCCGTCGGAACCGAGACAAATAACGTTGCCCGCTCTTTCATAGAACTGCGCCAGACGCGACGTAAGATATGCGGGATAGCCTTCCTCGCCCGGCATTTC
>DHMB01000006.1:18076-18240 GCA_002405565.1 Clostridiales bacterium UBA4653 | reverse complement strand
CCCGGCATTTCTTCAAGTCTGCCGGACATTTCGCGCAGAGCCTCCGCCCAACGGGAGGAGGAATCCGCAATAACCGCGACAGAATATCCCATATCCCTGAAATATTCGGCAATCGTTATACCCGTGTAAATCGAGGCTTCCCGCGCCGCAACGGGCATATCCGA
>DHMB01000006.1:12372-17949 GCA_002405565.1 Clostridiales bacterium UBA4653 | reverse complement strand
TTTCCGCGCTCGCCGCAGCCGATATAAACAACTATGTCAACATTGCTCCATTTTGCAAGCTGGTGCTGAACAACTGTCTTTCCCGAGCCGAACGGCCCCGGAACGCACGCCGTTCCGCCCTTTGCAATCGGGAACATTGCGTCGATAACTCTCTGCCCCGTTACCATAGGCTCGGAGGGAGCGAGCTTTGACGCATAAGGTCTTGCTTTTCTGACGGGCCACTTCTGCATAAGAGTTATATCAAAGCTCTTGCCCGCGTCATTTTTTATCGAACCGATTTTTTCCGTGACGGTAAAATCGCCGGAGCTTATTTCTTCAACAGTGCCGTCCTTGCCGAACGGAACGAGGATTTTATGGAGAACGAGCTCCGTCTCGTTGACAGTTCCGAGAACGTCCCCCGCTTTGACCTTATCTCCCGCCTTGACGGTCGCCGTAAAACTCCATTTTTTATCTCTTGAAAGGGGCTTTTCGTCAATTCCCTTTATGATATTTGAGCCGTATTTTTCATACATGACTTCAAGCGGGCGCTGGATACCGTCATAAATGTTCGTCATAAGTCCGGGCCCGAGTTCAACGGAAAGCGGCTCGCCCGTCGATACAACGGCGTCTCCGCAACCGAGCCCCGCCGTCTCTTCATATACCTGAATTGACGCACGGTCGCCTCGCATTTCGATTATCTCTCCGATGAGCCTGTCCTTTCCGACACGCACAACGTCAAACATGTTGGCTTCTCTCATTCCCTCCGCAACGACAAGAGGGCCCGAAACCTTGATAATTCTTCCTTCGGTCATTTTCTAAACCTTTCCGCGCAAAGCGCCGATAAAATCAGTTATTTTTGAAAAGTATGTCCGCGCCGACAGCGCGTTCGACGCTTTTCTTTATGTTCATCATTCCGATGCCCTTTGAACCGCTTTTGGACGGTATCATGACTATGGACGGAAGCGTCTTGTCTTTATATGACTGTATCTCCTCCATAATAAGCTCCGCAAGCTCTTCCGTTATGAATATAACGGCGCAGTTTTCTTCCGAAAGACCTTTAAGCGCCTGCGCGGCGTCCTCTGCGCTCTCCGCAATACGGACTGTAAACCCGACCGCCATAAATCCGAGCGCGCTTTCCCTGTCGCCGATAACGCCGATTTTATACATAGCTTTCGCGTATCCTTTCGATTATCTTTTCCGCCGACTGCCCGGAGGCGCGTCCTGCGATTATTATGCGTATATTCTTGACCTCGTTTTCTATGGCGCACAGATACCACATAAGCGAAGCCGAACCGAAAACACTGTGCTTGTATTTTTCGCAGATTTCCGCAAACGTACCGTCAAAAATGCGCTCCGTTTCGGAAAATGAGGGAAAACCGTCCTGCGGCAGTCCCTTTCCGAACGCGCTTTTCTTCGCAACGGCAAACAGCTCCTCCTCGCCCTGCGAAACGGCGTCCGAGAGAGCTTTCTTTTTTATATAACCGCCTTCGGATGACGCGGAATCGAAAAATTTGCTGTCCTTGCCCATTCTTATGACTCGCAGAGCCGTCAGAAGGTTCGTCATATCTATGCGGTTTTTAACATAGTCCGAAATGACCTCGTCCTTATATTCCCGCGCAACGGAAAGCATGTCCGCAAGGCACGCAGAGTCAAGAATAAGGTCGATGAGCTGCGGGTCGGAGGTTTCTGAATATTCGTTTATCGCCTCCGTCGCCGCTTTTGCCATGTTTACTGGAAAGACGGAAAAATCGCGGTTGTGCACGGCGTCCGCAACCTTTTTTTCGTCGACTGTTCCGCAGGGCGAATAGAGAGCGGAGAAATCAAACCCGCGCACGAATTCGCATTTTATCGCCGCTTTCAGATTGTTGCAGTCATAGGGGTAACGCAGAGCGTAAAACAGCTTTTTTTCCGGCGCGATTTCGGAAATGAAGGCATAAGCCCCCTCCGTTTTTTTGTCAAGCGACGGAAAAACGCCCTCGGAAACGTCGTATCCGAATTCGCCGAGCATCCTCGAAAAGGCTTCGTCGCCGGGCGCCGCCGCAAGACGGATATATTTGTCCCGCCCCATAAGCGCGCCGTCAACGGAGTGGACTCTCGCCGCCGCATAGACATATTCGGTTTCACGGATTTTCTTCATATATGCCGTGCCTCCACCTTGTTATTTTAGCCATTGTTTCAGCCGAAAAGCGCCGCCGTAACAGCGGGAAGGAGCGCTTCCCTCTTCTGTGCTATCAGCTTTTCGGGCGTACAGTTGATTTCAACGAGCCCCGTTTTGATGATAAATCCCGCTCTGAGCTCGTCGCTCTCGGAAACCTCATAGGGCGTAACGCCTGCTTTTTCCGCGATTTCTTTTCCGCTCGCGGGGGCTTTTTTCGCCGTAACAAGCGTGAATTTTTCGCCCTTCAGGGTCTCGTCGGAAGCGGCTTCGGAAAGAAGTCCCGCCATTATGTCAAGATACTTTTCCTTTTCCATTGAGGAAAAGCTCTCCGCCGCACGGGCGAAAACAGAGTCGATAAGCTCGCGCTTTTTCGTCAGAAGCTCGTCGCGACAGGCTGTCCCCGCACGGTTTTCCGCGCGCAGACGCATAGCCTTTCTTTCCGCTTCGGCTTTTTCCTCCGCACGCTTTGCGATTTCCGCGCAAGCCGCGGCGGACGTATCCTTTACGTCGTTTATCTTTGCCTCATATTCGGCGCGGAGCTGATTTTCCGAAGAAAGCGCTTCCGCGTTTATACGGGCGATGATTTCGTCAATACCGTTCATAAATTATCCAACCTGATAAAGGAGAATGGGAAGTGCGGAAATGAGGAGCGCAAGAATTGCGTACATTTCAACGAGAACCGCACTTGTGATACACTTACCGGACTCTTCGGGGCGCTTTGCAACGACGGAAACTCCCGCGACGGCAACTCTCGCCTGCTTTATAGCGGAGAAATAACCGACGATTGCAATGGGAAGCGCCATAAGACCTATGAGTGCGCCGTCAAAACGGGAAAGCTCAACGGGAGTTGAAAGAATACCTGTTTTGAGAACGATAAGGAACGCAACGGCAAATCCGTAGATACCCTGCGTACCGGGAAGAACCTGCATAAGGAGCGTTCTGCCGAATTTGGACGGATCCTCCGCGAGGACTCCCGCGCTCGCCTCGGCAACCATGCCGACGCCCTTGGCAGAGCCGATACCGCTGAAGATTACCGCGAGTGCCGCGCCGAGAAGCGCGAGGTTTCTTCCGCTGAAAAGTGCCGCAAGAAAGCTTGCAAAAGTTGTGATTTCCATAATTATAAACCTTTCCGGCAAAATGCCTTAAAAATTTTTCAGTTGTTTTGTTCGACGTAAACGTCGGTATATGTCAGGTCGGGGGAAGCGGGCTCAAAATGCCGTCCGCCGTCCTCATAGAATTTTCCGAAGAACTCAACGTATTGCAGTCGACAGGTGTGGACAAAGGCTCCGAGCGCGGAAAGCGCAAGGTTCATCAGATGTCCCAGCGTGCCGACGACTATCACGAGAATAACCGTTACCACGGGATTGTTTACGAGGGTTGCAAACGTGTTTACAACGCTCGCAATAACAGCGCCCGCAAGGGCAAGAGCAAATATTCTCGAATACGAAAGCAGGTCGGAGGCGTAGTTTATTATGTCATAAAGCCCCGCAATTCCGGAGAAAAATCTTGCGAATATGTTTTTCTTCGCCCTGCCGCGCATCGTTATCATCATCAGAAGTCCGACGCCGAGAATTATCAGCCCGACCTTGGATTTCAGTCCGAAATAGACGCCCGCTCCGGCAAACATTATAAGCCAGCTGCCGACGTCAAACACCGCGCTCTTCCAGTCGCCTTTCCTGAAGCACATGACCATGTTGATTATCATTCCGCAGATAAGGTGCGCCGCGCCTATGCCGAGCGATATCAGAAGGAACGTTATCGGCTCGTCAAGCGGGTTGCAGACTATTGCAAGATTGTCGAGTTTATGCGAGCCTGCGAAGCTCTGCGCCAGCTTTGCGGGAAGATCGCCGAAGTATCCGCCGAAAAGCACGCCGCATATCATGCACGAAATTCCGCATATGACAAACAGCTTCATCATCTTTGCCATTCCGCCCTTGGGCTTCATCAGCTTTGTGCCGAGAGCGCCTATCAGAACGAGCAGAAGTCCGTAACCGAAGTCCGCAAACATCATTCCGAATATCAGAGAGAAGAACAGCGCGACCCAGAACGTCGGGTCAAAGGAGCCGTATTTCGGATATGAATACATTCCGATGACGAATTCAAACGGACTCGCAAAGCCGTTGTTTTTGAGTTCGACAGGTGGCTCGTCCCCTTCCGTGGGGTCGGCAATGTCGCAGAAGCACTCGTATTTCGAGAGCGTCTTTGTCAGCTTGTCCACCCTGTCCTCCGGCACCCAGCCCGTCATTATGACGGTGTGTCCCGTGCCTATGAGCTTCTGCTTTACGTTTTCTTCCGCAAGCTCGGTTTTAATCCTGTCATAGGCGTGCTCCATATCGGGGCAAAGAACCGCAATCTCCGAAAGCGACTCTTTTATCTGCGCTTCGCGCTCTTCAATTGACTTTATCTCCGCCTCGGTCTTTGCCATCTCTTCGCGTGCGGTTCCCGCGTCGGAACGGAAGTTGCTTTTGATAAAGCCCGCCTCCGAAAGCAGCGACGTCAGCTGTTTTTCAACGCTGTTGTGACACACAGCCGATATATACCGCGTCGATTTTCCCTCCGCCACAGTTTCTATCTGCACGGCGGAAAGCTCCTCGGAAGCTATTCCCGAAAGCCGTTCAACATCCGCCGAGACAGGCAGAGTTCCCGTCATGACAACCGCGCTTTTTGTTCCCTCAAAGCCGAGGGGAAGGTCATAATCCTTCCAGACGGAAACCGACGAAAGATAAGCCGTCAGCTTGTTTTTCTCGCCTTTCAGCCGTTCGCCTTCGGCTCTCAGTGCAACAGCCCTTTTCGCTCCGTCCATAGCCGCGGAAACCGTCCTGCCGTCGAATTCCTTCTTCGACATTTCCTTTCGCGACTTTATAAATCCTTTTTTATCCTTGCGCATGGGCGAGAGGATTTTCAGCGCTTCCGAAAGCGTTCCCGCGTCGGAATTCAGCTCCGCTATCCTTTCCCCGCAATCCATGCTGCGGATTATCGCGTCGCCCTCGGGCGCTTCGCATTTCTCAACCTCGACGCACGAAAGCCATATAAGATCCTTCGCAAGCCTGTCGAGGTCGGAACGCATCGCCACGAGCGACACCTTCTTCATATTTTTTATCATTTTCCGGTTATCCCCGCAATTATGATTTCTATCGCCTTATCGGCGTTCTTTTCAGCCGCGGCGCAATATTCGTCCGCCTGAGCCTTCGCCTTTGAAACGGACTCGGAAAGGTACCCGTCCGCCGCCTTTTCGCTTTTGACGCGCTCCTCTGCGACGAATTTTTCCGCTTTTTCCTGCGCAAGCTCAACTTCTTTTTCAGCCTCGGCATGCGCCGCGGAAAGTGACGCAGAAAGCTCGTCCGAAAGTCGCTTTTTACGTTCCGTCACCGCGATTTCCGCCTCGCGCAGACGGTCTATTGATGATTTCGACATTTTTTCACCAACTTTTTTGTTTATTT
>DHMB01000006.1:7512-12311 GCA_002405565.1 Clostridiales bacterium UBA4653 | reverse complement strand
CCCGCGGCGTAAGTCCCGCCGCAAAGCGCCCGCAACATCACAGCCGGAGGCTGCCTGAAAGTCAACATAAGCGGACGCCCTGTACTTGATTATAACATACATTTTTCATTTTGGCAATTCTTTTTTTGCTTAATCTTTTAATCAATTCTTCGCCGTTGCCTAAAAATACAACGTTTTGCGACTTTTGCGGGAACCTCCTCTATATATTCGCTCATCCTGCGCTTTTTCTCTTTTCCGAAAAGGTTCTTTATCTCAACAAAATACTCGCCGTTCCAGAAGGTTTCCGCTCCCTTTTTCGTCGGCGGAAAAAGCGTTTCGTCTTTCAGGTTCCATGACTGCGCAATCCGCCTGTAAACCTTCAGCGCACCGTTCTCCGAAGAAATTATATCAAGGGTTACGTCCGCCCTTTCGTCGTCCTCATATCTTATGCGCGGCGTCATTCTGAATGAAATTCTTTTGTTTTCTCCGGTCGACTTTTCCGTCGCACTTTCCGCATTTTCCGCAAGCGCTCCATAGAAAGCGTTTATTTTTTCGCAACCTTCGATCTCGGGGTAACACGCGGAAAAAACAAACACTCCGCCGCCCGCCCGTTTTTCTGTCTCTCGCTTTACAAATGAAATTCTGCTCATAACGTCCCTCCGATATATTTTATTCGGAAAGCCGCCTCTTGATAACAGAAAAAACGACGTATTGAAAAAATACGTCGTTTTTTGAATGATGTCACTTTTCGTTATAGTAGATTACCTTTGTGTTGACCGTCAGATCGCCCATGATACCGAATATATAGGGGCGAAACATCTCGGGCAGATATACGGTTTCGAGCGCGGTGCAACCGGAATCGAACAGGCCTGCGTCAATTTCGGTTATCCCTTCGGGCGTTACGAGCGTTTTAAGCGAAGCGCATGCCGCAAACGCGGACGAACCGATGTATTCAAGCGTCGACGGAAGAGTTATGCTCACAAGCGATGTGCACGAATTGAACGCATTTGCGCTGATTTCCTTTACGCCCTCTTCAAGCGTGACCTTTTCAAGTCCGCCGCAGAAGCTGAACGCGCCGTCGCCGATGGTCTTTACGTTTCCGGAAATAGTAAGCTCTTTCACGGTCTTCATATTATAGAACGCGTTATCGCCGATAACCTCAACGCTGTCCGGTATTTCAACCTTTGTCACAACATTTGAAATATTGTATCTGGAAGCCCATTCGGGACGAAGTCCTTCGGATGTCGTGGGAACGATGCCGCTGTCCCAACCGGAGCATGCGCCGCCGGCAATTATTCTGATACCGTCGGGAACGGTAAGCGTCGTTTCGCTGCTCGGCATATAAATCCAGAGCAGAATATCGCCGACGATTTCGTATTTGACTTCCTTTGAATTTTCAAGCCCTTCAAAGAAGGCTTTGTATGCATTTGTATTTGAAAAGGCTCTTGCGCCTATATATTCAACAGTTGACGGAAGATTTATCTCGTCAATTCCGCCGCAACCGTTGAACGCGCTCGCGCCGACGGTTTTAAGATTTGTGCACTTTGAAAAGTCGACCTTTGTCGTGAGTTCGTTCGGGTTGCCATCCACATAGAGCTCAAACGCGCTGGATTCGATTGTTTCAAGCGTCGACGGCAGATCTATGCTTTCAAGCGCAATGCAATAATAGAAAGCGGCTGTCTGAATTTTTGTCACGCCTTCGGGAATGACGATTGACGTAAGCTGGTCGGCATATTTATAGCCGTAAACGGATTCGCTCGTCCCGTTTGAGAGCTTATCGTTTATAAACACCGTTCCGCCGATGACCTTTATTCCCTTGCCGGAAAGATCGATATACTTGGGGATGACATTGCATTTTATAAGAACGCCGTCGCCGACGATGAGGTAATCCTCCGTGTTTTCTCTGTACCAGGGGGTATAGTTGAAGGCGTTTGCGGAAATACTGTCGACCTTGCTTCCGATTTTGACGTTTACAAGCGCATTGCAACCGTAAAACGCTTCCTGCCCGATTTCTTTAAGATTTTCGGGAAGCTCGACTCTGCGGAGCGATATGCAGTTTCCGAACGCTCCGATACCGATTGTTTTCAGTTTTTCGGCTGACGAAAAGTCAACGTTTTCAAGGCTCGAACAGCCGAGGAACGCAATTCCGTCAATCGTTTCCGTTCCGGACGGAATTTTCACCTCTTCAAGCGCCGTGCAATAAGAAAAGGCACTATAACCTATGCGTTTGACCTCTCCTCCAAGCGTCACGCTTTCAAGAAGCGAGCAGTTTGAAAAAGCGTAATCGGAGACTTCCTTTATGCTCTCCGGAAGAACAATGCTTTCAAGAGCGTTACAGCCCCAGAACGCATGCGAGCCGAGTATTTCGACGCCGTCTTCAATGACGACTTCTTTAAGCGACGTGCAGCCGATGAAGGCTCCCGAGCCGATCGTCTTGACCGTCGACGGGATTATGACCTTTTTCAGAGTTCTGTCATAGGAAAAGCAGCCTTCTCCTATAAGGGTGATCCCTTCAGGCACCGTATAAACGCCGTTCTCGTCCGCCTGTCCTATGCACGAAAGAAGAACGCCGTTTTCGATTTTTATATCCTTTGTATCGGGTGATACGGTCGACGTACCCTGCGTGGTCGTCGTTTCGGCGGGCGTCTTGCCGTTACACGAACAGCACACAAGCGCAACGATTATCACCGCTGTCAAAAGCGCAATTATTTTTTTCACAGAGGAGCCTCCTTTGTTTTATACACTTATTTGATTATATCACAAATGAATTTTTTGTCAACCGAAGGGGCGGCAAATTCACAATATTGTCACACAAAGCAAAACGCCGCCCGCAAAAGCGGACGGCATGATTATTGTTTTTTCAGGGTTCAAGCTGTTTTCCGAGGAAGCCCGCCGCTGTCTGTATCAGCTTGATTTCGGTCTCCGTGCCGACGTTTTCTCCCTTGCCGTCCGACGGTGCAAGCGCCGCCACACAGCCGATAACGTCGCCCTCCGCAAATATGGGCATGGCGCAGGTTATGTGCGGGCCCTTTGCGTCGTCCGTCAGGTACATTTTTTCCTTCTGCTGATTATAAACATAAAGGGCTCTGCCCTCGATTATACCCTCCGTTTCGGCGGAGAGCTTCTTTTCGATATATTCCTTTTTGGGAATACCCGCGCATGCGATAACGCAGTCCCTGTCGCATACTGCCGCAGGGACGCCGCAGGTCTTATAAAGCGTTTCCGCATATTCGGCGGCAAAATCCATAAGCTCGCCTATGGGCGAATACTTTTTGAAGATGACCTCGCCCTCTCTGTCCGTATATATTTCAAGCGGGTCGCCCTCGCGTATACGCATTGTTCTGCGTATCTCTTTAGGTATAACAACTCGCCCGAGGTCGTCAATTCTTCTGACAATTCCGGTTGCTTTCATTATATATAAATCCTCCGATATTTACCTTTACGCAAAACGGTAAATTTTCCGTTTGCCCAATGATATTCTGCGCACGCAAAGAAGATTTATGCAATACCGAAAGATTTTTATCAAAAAAATCGGCTCTGCGCTTTGACAGAGCCGATCAATGTTTATCTTTTTCCCGTTCCGTAAGTTTTGACGCTTGACGTGTCCTTGCTTTTTTCAATGCCGTAATATTCGATCATTTTCATTGAAAGGTCGAGCGCGTCCGCGCCGCTTACGAAAACGTCCGGCATAAAGCCGATTCCTTCGGGACTCATACCTTTGTAATAGTCATTGGGATAGTCCCAGCAGAAGGTTCCGAGGCAGAGAATGATACCCGACTTCGGCAGCTTTGCCCATATGTAATTTCCGGCAAGAACGCACCCGCTTGTGTTCGTACCGACTATCAGTGTATTTGTGAAAGCCGAGAGGTAAGTATATGCCCCTTCTCCGGAAGAAGCAACCCCCTTGTCGATCAGAACAATCTTCCTGTTCTGATCCTGTTGAGCCTTCCATATATACGCACGACCCGAAATCAGATAAGGATACGAAAATGAAAGAGTCGGAAGGTATTTTATAAGCCACCGGGTCATATAAGCGCTGTTTCCGCCGCCGTTTGCTCTCAGGTCAAAGATGAACAGCTTCTGATCGGAAAACTGAGAGCCCGAATCGACAAACTTATCCAGCTCAGCGCCGTTAGTGGCCGAAAACGTTCTGCTGTGGATAATCGGAACTCCGTTTTCAACCCTTGTTCCCCATATTGTCTCTCCCGAGCCGCCCGAAAATTTTCCGAGCATAGTCCAATCAATATCAAGTCTGCATACGGTATCGCCCCTTTTCAGGGTGACCGTGTCGCCTTCAAGGCTTTCCGCGTCCGGATTTGCTATTCTGATAAGCGTATAGACAAGCTCGCCGCTCTCATCGATTGTAACTTTAAGGTATTCCGAAAAATCTCCGTCGTTTACGCTTTCAAGATACCATTTCTTCCCCTTGACAAGCGCATAATAGCCAATATCATCCTCTCTGAAAATAACATCCTTGAAGCAATACGAATAGTAGCTTTTCTTGTTCAGATTCGTAAAAGAGCCGCCGCTTTTGCCGGCGTATATTCCGCCGTGGCTGTCGACGATGAAGTCAAGCGAAGAACGTAGTATTTCAAGAAACTCCGTATCACTCATGAAGGACTGCTTCCGCTCAAATCTTTCGTTGATTTTCTGAATAGCCTCTTTTTCCGCCTCTTCAAAAACTTCGTCGCCGCCGAAATATTCATAAAGCCCGTAATATGTATAGATTGCTTTGAAGGCTATTTTTACGTCCTCTATCGCCTGCTCTTTCGTTATCTCGGACGAGCTGCGCTTCGGCGCATTGTATGCGTCATATATGT
>DHMB01000006.1:1131-7465 GCA_002405565.1 Clostridiales bacterium UBA4653 | reverse complement strand
TTGTATGCGTCATATATGTATGACGCCCGCTCTGCGGCAGAAAGAGTTTTGCTTTCGTCCGTCGGTTTATGAGTGTAGTCTTTACTGCTGAAAGGCTTGGAAAGTCTTGCGTCCCTTTCCTTTGTCACCTTGCTCAGATACTCGTCAAAATCTATCGGCTTTTCGTTTGTGCTGTCAACAATGCCCGCGTCCGTTTCGGGCAGAAGCGCCTGTTTACATCCCGCGCAAACCTTTTCAAGCCCCTTGCCCTCCAATTTTTCGTGTTTTGTCGGGTCAAGCGAGTCTCCCAGTTCCTTTTTGCAGTCGCGGCATTTTTCTTTTGAAACGCACGTCGCCGCAAGTATCTTTTTGTGATTATCCGGGTCGACCTCGCCGTAAGGATAAGAGCAGACCTCGCATCTTGCGCGCTGCTTGCAGGTCGCCTCGCCGCCTATGTGCGGGCCGTAATCGCCGTAGGTAACCTCGCAACGCTCGCATACCGCGCGTGATTTGCAGTTTTCAGCCTCGCCGCCTGTATGACCGAGAGCCGGAATTTCTTCCGTTTCCGTCTCGCCGCAATCGCAGGCTCTCTCCCGCTCTCCGGCGTTTACGCAGTCCGCCGCCTTGACAGTCTGCCATTCGCCATAGGCATGGACGTGTTCCGAGCCTGTCGTCGTGCCTGTTTCCTGCGTGTTTTCACAGGCACAAAGGCAGAACAGCGAGATGATAATCGCCGCTAAAAACGTAATGATTTTCTTCATTTTGTCCTCCGTAAGATAAATGTTCAGTCGTCGATATACGATATCAGAAATTCGGATTTCTGCATGAATTTATTTGCAAATGCCGCAATTACGCGGAGCATTATAAAGCATCTTGTGCCTTCCGAGCGCGGAACCTTATAAGCGTCGACAATCTGCTCCTTTTCAATCGGAAACGACGTTTTCACAAGGGCGGATTTTTTGCAGAGGAAGTCCATAGCGCGGCGGACGTCGCTCATTCCCGCGCCGACCTTTTCCGCAACATATTCAACGCTTATGTAACTGTTCGACCCGTATGCATATATAACTTCGATGACATCCCTGTTCAGTTTACTGCTGAGAAATTCAAAAAGCTCGCCGACGCCGTCAGAAAACAGCTTTTTGCCGGCGTCGTTAAGACCGGCAAAGCCCGTATCGGGCGAATAATAAAGCGCCCTTTCACCGAAAGTCCCGAGTCCCGTTTCCCATGACGGGTTTTCATAAAGAAGACTCTTTATAGCGTCCACGCACTTTCTCTTTTCGTCCGGATTTTCCGGACGTTGCCCTTTTGCATAAAACATTCTGACCCTTGCGATGATAAGCTCGACCACTTCATCATACGCTTGCTCCGGCGTGACGCGGTCTATACTCGCGGCACAACCGATAAGCATGTCGACAGTAATCGAAAATGCGGAAGCAAGCACGGGAAGCATGCTTATATCCGGCGCGTTTATGCCGTTTTCCCATTTTGATACCGTCTGAACGGAAACATTTATTTTCTCCGCAAGTTCCTTCTGTGTGTAACCGCACCTTCTTCTGAATTCGGTTATGTTTGCGGCAATATCAACCATTTTTCGTCCTCCGATGACTTTGTTTTTTATAATTTTAACATTTATTTGGCAAACTGTCAACCCGAGAAGCGCAAGGAAAAAGATTTATGGGCAAACAAAAAGCGGGCGTTGTGCCCGCTTTTCGCCACTGCACTGTGCAGATTATCCTACCCCCACGATTTTCATAGGCGCGTCAGCCTACCCAACATACAAACTTTGTCGGTTTGGTCATGAATTTTTTTGAAAAAGCCGCAACAATGCGGAGCAATGCAAACTGCCGCGTTCCCATTCCCGGCTCAATCCATTTATATATCTTGACCGTTCTTTCCCCGTCAAGCGGAACATCGAATTCCGCCATAATACCGTATTTCATCAGGGAGTTCATACATTCCTGAACGTCATCCTTGTTTTCGCCGAGCTTTTCCGCAATGAATTCGACGCTTATGTGTCGCCTTCTTCCGTTGACGCGGAGCAGGTCGATAATCCTTCTGTTGACCTTTTTCCCGATAAACTCAAAAAACTCGTCGACGTCGTCCGTAAACATCGTCTTGCCGACATCGTCAACTCCGGCAAAGCCGGTGTCCGGCGAATAATAAAACATTTTTGTATAAGGAAGGCCGTAACCGACCTCGGCATGCGGGTTATCATAGAGTATCTGTCTGCAACTCTCCACCAAAGCCATTCTTTCATCTTCGGATTCGGAATACCAGCAGCGCGACTGAACAAACCGCACTCTTCTAAGCATAAGATCGGAGATTTCGTCATATGATTCGTCGATCGTCTGGCAAAGCGTCTCATAGTCACGCCCGAAGAGCCTGTCAATCGACACTCCGAAAGTGTCCGCCAGCGTCGGCAGAAGATTTATATCCGGAGAGCTGATGCCCTTTTCCCATTTTGAAACAGTCTGTATTGAAACGCCGAGTCTTTCGGCAAGTTCTTTCTGTGTGTAACCGCACCTTTTTCTGAATTCGGTTATGCTCTTTGCGATATCCGTCATAAACTCTAGCCTCCAAGTACCTTCTTTTTTATAATGATAACACTCACTTGCGGTAGTGTCAACTATACCAAATGGTGAAAAAGTCGCGCATTTGGATACTTTTTGCACGAAAAAGGCGGAAGAAAATTCTTCCGCTCCCAATATTATTCATAAATGTGTTATTTGTATGTCGAAATTATGCTCTCCGCAATTGCCCGCTTTGTGACGCATCTGTCCATCGCCTGCTTTTCGATATACCGGTGAGCTTCCTTTTCCGTCATTTTCAGCTGCTCGATGAGAAGGCATTTTGCCCGGTTGACTATGCGTATCTCCTCCATTTTCTCTTCTATCGACGCCGCCCTCTGCTCCATGCGGCGGAGTCTTTCCCTCGTCCCGCAGAGAAGCGTCAACGACTGGGCGATTATCTGAGAATTCGTCGGCTTTGAAACGGTCAGCACCCCGTAATCGGCAACCTTGGACTGTATATCCGCATAATGCTCGGCTTTCACAACAAGCATTACCCCCGTTCCGCTCCTCTCGCAAATGTCAAGGGCGAGCTCCGTTCCGAACTCATCCGGCAGAGGCGAATTGATTATCACAATGTCAAAAGCACGCTCGGAAAGGCATTGCCTTGCCCCGGTGACGTCCGGCGTGACGGTTATCGGGCTGTATCTGTCCTCGGAGAGAAGCGCAAAGAGGGACGTATTGAATTTTGCGGACGAAGAAACAACGAGCACGCTGTAAATATGCTCTGTAAGTTCCATATAAGTCCCTCCTTTCTCCGGTATCGTTTTTTCCTTTTATATATATGCCGCGACGATACGTTCCGGCAGAACAGCCTTCACAAAGTCGCTTTCTCTTGCCGCCGCCTTCGCCTGAGCAAGGTTTTCCGGCAGTTTTTCGTATTTATCCGTGACGGTCTTTGCCGCCGTATAAAGGTTTATGTCAGCTGGCGCGGGAAGCGTCATTTTCTTCTTTATGCCGTCAAGCCCCGCATATATCAGCAGTGCAAATGCAATGTAAGGATTGCAAAGCGGGTCGGGTGAACGAAGCTCCGCGCGGCGGTATTCGCCCTCCGCGGCAGGTATTCTTATCAGCTGCGAGCGGTTCTCTCCCGACCATGAGATATACCCCGGAGCCTTGCTCTGCCCGAAGCGTCTGTATGAAGCGTCGACAGTATTGAGAAAAGCCGTAATTTCCTTGATATGAGCCAATATTCCGGCTATCACAAGCGGCATGACGTCATCCCCGCTTCCGCTCTTTGCGGAGAAGTTTATATGCATGCCGTTGCCCGCCCTGCCGTCTATGGGCTTCGGCGAAAAATCGGCGCGGAGACCGTTCCTTGCGGCAACGGTATTGACAACAGTGCGGAAGGTGAGCGCGTCATCTGCGGCTGTCATTGCGCCGGAATAACAAAAGTCTATCTCGTTCTGCCCGGGGCCCTCCTCATGGTGCGAGCTTTCGGGCGTAATGCCCATTCTTTCAAGCATGAGGCATATCTCGCGACGGATGTTTTCTCCCTTGTCATCCGGGGCGACGTCCATATATCCGGCGTTATCATATGTTTCGCCCGTGGAATTTCCGTTTTCATCGCATTTGAAAAGATAAAATTCCATTTCCGAGCCGAACGCAAAGGTTATTCCCTCCGCCTCCGCGTCACAGACAGCTCTTCGGAGCAGACTTCTTGTGTCCGCCTCAAACGGCGCGCCGTCCGGATAGGTCACCGAGCAGAACATCCGGACAACCTTTCCGTGCTCCGGTCTCCACGGAAGCACGCAGAGCGTTGAAGAATCGGGATGAAGGAACAGATCCGAATGAACCTCACCTCCGAAGCCCGCAATGGCGGAAGCGTCGATCGCTATACCGTATTCAAAGGCGCGGTCAAGCTCGCCCGGCATTATTGAAATGTTCTTCTGCCTTCCGTAAACATCACAAAAGGCGAGACGGATGAATTTCACATCCTCCTCGGCTATAAACTGGGCAACCTCTTCCTTTGAGTATTTCATAAAAAGTTCAAACCGCCTTTCTCTGCGTTTTTTGATGATATATGATAGCACGCAAAAGCGCCCCTTGTCAATCTGTTTTTCCGCCCGAAAACAAAAAAATTTGAAAAGGGGCTTGACAAACGTTTCTTTTTCGTATATAATACCGCCCATGAAGGCAATGGCGTCTCGGAGATATGCTCTCCTTGACGCATTTTTTATTTGCAAAATCAGGCAGCGAGGCAATGGCGTCCCGTTTCGCGGAAAGCGAAAACGCCCTTCCCCGCTGTTTTTTTATTTTTCGGAGGATTATTATGAAAACCGTACCTGAGTATTTCGGAAGTCTTGTTTTTGATGACAGAGTCATGAAAGCGAGACTGCCGCTCCCCGTATACCGCTCGCTGAAAAAGACGATCGACGAAGGGCAAAGACTCGACAGCGACGTTGCAAGCGCCGTTGCCGACGCAATGAAGGATTGGGCTGTCGAACACGGCGCAACGCACTTTACGCATTGGTTCCAGCCTCTGACAGGTATAACGGCGGAAAAGCACGACAGCTTCATAACACCCTCCCCGGACGGCGGCGTCATAATGGAGTTTTCGGGCAAAGAACTTATTAAAGGCGAGCCCGACGCGTCGTCGTTTCCATCCGGCGGACTGCGCGCGACGTTTGAAGCCCGCGGATACACCGCATGGGATCCGACATCATACGCTTTCATAAAGGACAAAACCCTCTGCATACCGACGGCGTTCTGTTCTTACGGCGGCGAGGCGCTCGACAAAAAGACCCCGCTCCTCCGTTCCATGCAGGCGCTGAACAAGCAGGCAATGCGAATCCTCCGCCTATTCGGAAATACGGACGTCAAGTGCGTCAAAACCTCCGTCGGGCCCGAGCAGGAATATTTCCTCGTCGACAAGGAAATGTATGAAAAACGTCGCGACCTTGTTTTCTGCGGGAGAACGCTTTTCGGCGCAAAGCCCCCGAAGGGGCAGGAGCTTGACGACCACTATTTCGGCGTCATAAAGCCGCGCGTCGCCGCATATATGGCAGACCTCAACGACGAGCTCTGGAAGCTGGGAATCCTCGCAAAAACGGAGCACAACGAAGTCGCGCCCGCGCAGCATGAGCTTGCCCCGATATACACAACGACGAACATCGCAACCGATCACAACCAGCTCACAATGGAGATAATGCAGAAGGTCGCCTCGCGTCACGGACTTGTCTGTCTGCTTCACGAAAAGCCCTTTGCGGGAGTGAACGGCTCCGGCAAGCACAATAACTGGTCAATGACGACGGACGCCGGCGTAAACCTTCTCACCCCGGGCGAGACGCCATATGAAAACGCTCAGTTTCTGCTTTTCCTCTGCGCCGTTATAAAAGCCGTCGACGAATATCAGGATCTGCTCCGTTTCTCCGTCGCAACGGCGGGAAACGATCACCGTCTCGGCGCAAACGAGGCGCCCCCCGCAGTCGTTTCAATGTTTCTCGGCGATGAGCTGACCGCCGTTCTTGACGCAATAGAAACAGAAAAACCATACAACGCGGCGGAAAAAACAGTCATGCGGCTCGGAGTTCACGTCCTGCCGAAATTCACCCGCGACACGACCGACCGTAACCGCACATCACCCTTTGCGTTTACTGGGAACAAATTTGAGTTTCGCATGCTCGGCTCGTCAAACAGCATTGCGGACGCAAACGTAATGCTCAATGCCGCCGTCGCCGAATCGCTCTGTCAGTACGCCGATATACTTGAAATCGCCGACGATTTTGAAAGCGCGCTCCACGAAACAATCAAAAACACCGTAAAGGAGCACAAGCGCATAATCTTCA